>JAEUUR010000348.1 GCA_016787465.1 Saprospiraceae bacterium
CGCTGTTGGCCGCCCGCGCACAGGAATTCAACCAGGAAGACCTGACAGATGTGTATCAATATGCCATCAATCATTGCAACATACAAATTATGAAAGCCCGCGAATCGTATGTCCAGGAAGCTTTTGATTTGTATGTGGAAAGCGTATCATCCGGCGTTTTGCTGGAAAACCGGATTTTATCACCCTGGCATTTTAAAAACATCATCAACCTGGGTTTAAAACTCAAAAAGTACGCCTGGACGGAAGCTTTTATTGAGTCGCATACACAACTGCTTGCCCCGGAATTTCAACCCGATGCTTTGCACTATAACCTGGCGCTATTGTACTACAGCACCGGAAGGCATGATGATGCCTTGCTGCATTTGAACCGCGTAGAATACAGCGACATCCACTATTCCACCGGCGCCAAAGTCATGCTTTGTCAAATCTATTTTCAAAACGACGACATCGACGCGCTGGAAAGTTTGATTCACGCTTTTAATACTTATTTGCGCAGGAACAGGCTGATTTCAGAAAACGTCAGGCAGGTATATTTGAATTTCATCCTGATCATGCGCAAAGTGATGCGTGCGCGCCCACAACAATATCCGGCAATTGCCCAGGAAGTACAAAAGATGCGGGTATTAGCCGCAAAAGACTGGCTGCTGAAAATTTTAGGCGAATCTTCCTGATGTATCTTGCGCCCTGATCAATGTAAGCCGGAGGCGACTATGCAACTAAACAGAATTGCTGTTTCAATTTTTTTTCTCATCAATGGGTTCTTGTATGGAAACTGGGCTGCCCGACTGCCCGGATTACAGCAGTTTTACCATATTTCCAATTCCGAATTGGGCGCTTTGTTGTTCACGATGGCATTGGGCGCCATCCTTGCCATGCCATTCACGGGTGTTTTCACGGCATTTATTGGAAATAAAAAGTTGACGTTTCTGGCGGCCCTGTTGTTTTGTTTGCTGATTCCTCTGATCGCCATGTGGCCGAATTATGCAGTAGCCAGTGTCGTTTTTTTCGGCATCGGCGTCAGCAGCGGCAGCCTGGATGTTTCCATGAATGGGCAAGCGGTGTACGTTGAACGCCTGTACGGCCGGCCCATCATGTCGTCGTTCCACGCCGTATTCAGCATCGGGATGCCTTGGGATCGGGCGCAGGGGCGTTGTTTGCCCGGTTGCAAACACCGCTTTCCATCCATTTAGTCATGGTGGCAATGGGCTGCCTGGCTGCTATCACCTGGGCTTACGGCCGGCTGGTAACGCCCGAACCAGCCCCTGCGGAAAATAAGGAGGAGCGCGGGTTCAGGTTGCCCGTCAGAGCGATTATTCCGCTGGGTATCATTGCATTTTGTTGCATGACCGGCGAAGGCGCCATGGCGGATTGGTCGGCTATTTTTATGAACAAAGTAGTAGGCGCTTCTGAGTTTTTCAGCGCCTTGGCTGTCGGCGCATTCAGCGCTGCTATGACCACCGGCCGTATATTCGGCGATTATCTGACGGTTCGGCTGGGCAAACACAAACTGCTCATGTACAGCGGTTTGCTGGCTTTTTTAGGGCTTGCCATTCCGCTGGCTTTGCCCACCGCTTCGACGAGCCTGGTCGGCTTTTTTATGGTTGGTTTAGGTTTGGCGACCGTGGTGCCGATTGTGTACTCAAGCGCCGGAAACACGCCGGGGGTAGCGCCCAGCGTGGGTATTTCCATGGCCACCACGATCGGTTATGCCGGGTTTTTTGTGGGCCCACCCGCCATAGGGTTCCTGGCCGATGCATATGGGTTGCAAATTGGTTTAAGTTTTGTGATGCTTCTTTTTTTGGTGATGTTGCTTATCCCGGTAGTATGGCCTGAAGGCCGTGCTGTCAGTTAACAAGATTGACAATTCCTTCGAAATTTGGTGTTCTGCGGTTCGATATTTTTTCTTTGTTTATTCGGCGCTGAAGCGCCTTTCACCGACGGCCTGAAGGCCGTGCTACCTGTTAAAAAGATTGGTATGCGTTTTTTTGCGTTTTTTTGCCGGTGAATTGATCGCATACTTATGGCAAAAACACCGCAACGAAAGCCGAATCCTGCTCCTAAAACCACCCATCCTGCCGCCGGGCAGACCGATTTTTTTCAGAATGTTCGCCTACAAAGCAGGTTGATTTTTGCTTTGGCCTTTTTGCTGTATGCGAACACCTTGCGGCATGGCTTTGTGCTCGACGACGGCATTGTCATTACCGAAAACAGTTTTACCCAGGCCGGATTCAAGGGTATTGCCGATATCCTATCACACGATTCCTTTTACGGTTTTTTCAACCGGGAAGGCATGGATACGCTGGTTGCCGGCGGGCGATACAGACCGCTTTCGCTGGTGCTGTTTGCGATGGTTTATCAATTTGCCGGCGCCAATGCTTTTGTGTTCCATTTGCTGACGGTTTTGTTGTTCAGCGGCGTTTGTTTATTGCTTTACCGCACCTTGTTGCGCTTGCTTCGGGCAGAAAGCCATACGGGAGGATATCTGGTTGCCTGGCTTGCCGCTGTGCTGTTTGCCATCCATCCCATTCATACGGAAGTGGTAGCCAACATTAAAAGTTGCGATGAAATTCTAGCGTTGATGGGGGTGTTGGGGGCTTTGTATTTCACCTTGCGCGCTTGGGATACCGGCGTTAAAAAATGGGCGGCCGCGGCAGGAGTTTCGTTTTTTCTGGCGTGTATGGCAAAAGAAAACGCAGCTGCGTACGCGCTGCTGATTCCACTTGCGCTTTGGTTCTTCCGGCCGGCGAATGTTGATTCAGGTAAAAAAGGCTCCGTTTGGGGCGCAGCGTTGCCTGCATTCGGCGCCTTGGCGGCTTTCCTGTTGATTCGCGGCAGCATCCTTCCCTGGGGTACGCTCACCGGAAGCAATACGCCGCAGGAACTGTTAAACAATCCGTTCCTCAAGCTGGAAGGCGATCAATGGGTAGCATTCAGTTTTACGGAAAAGCTGGCAACCATCCTGTTCACCTTGTGGAAATATGTACAACTGCTGGTGTTACCCCACCCATTAACCCACGATTATTACCCGCGGCACATCGACATCATGTCGTTCGGCAACCCATTCGTGCTGGCGAGCCTTGCGCTGTATGGCGCTGCCTTGTACTGGGTGGTTCGGGGTTTTGGTAAACGCGATACCACCGTTTTTGCTTTACTGGCGTACTTGTTGCCACTCGGAATTGTTTCTAACCTGCTGTTTCCGGTTGGCACCAACATGAGCGAACGATTCGTATTTATGCCCTCGGTGGGTTTTTGCCTGCTTGCGGGTATGTTGTTGGCGAAGCAGATACAAAATGGCAATGCCTGGGGTTGGCGCTTGTTCGCTGTTGCGGCCCTGTTTTACAGCGGAAAAACCATTATGCGCAACTTCGCATGGGAGAGCAATGAAAAATTGTATCAAACCGATATCGCCGTTTCCGGCAACAGCCTGAAACTACAAACAGCGTATGCACAGACGCTGCTCGACCGCGCGCGCGCAGAACCCATTCAGGTGCAGCAGCAATCATTGGCCAAGGAAGCAATGACTTACATCAACCGCGCCCTGAAATTGTACCCCGATTTTCAAACCGCCATCATCCTGCGCGGCGGCGCCAATGTTTTCTTGCAACAATTCCCGGAAGCTATTGCAGACTACCGACATGCACTCGACAAAGCGCCCGACAACCCCAAACGCAAGGAAATGCTGGCCTTTGCCATGCGGGAGGCTGGGTTGTATCATGGCCGACAAAAAAGCGACCTGGTCACGTCGCTCAAATACCTGAACGACTCCTGGCAAATCAACCAACAGGATCCGGAAACGGCCCGTCTGATCGGGGTGGCGCACATGGTGCAAGGCAATAAGGAACTGGCGCTCGAATGGTATAAAAAAGGAGAGGTCATCGCGCAGCAGGATGCCGACGCATTATGGGAGCTCGGCGTGGCGTACAACAACCTGGGCATGCCCGACAAGGCCCGTGAGTTACAACAAAAGGCTTACCAGGTAGATCCGAAGATTGTGGACAGGGTACAGCAGCAATAGGCGCTAATTTTTCTTTTCAGGGCGCTTTTCGCTCGGGTTCATGTCGTAGAATACATCATTGCATTTTTGAAGGTATTCGCTGATGGGTTCGAGCCCCACGGATTGGCGTCGTTTATCCAGGTTCTTCAGGTCTTTGCAAGGTTTTATTTGGGTGTTTCTGCCCATAATTACCTGCGTACCGTACACCTGCGGTTTCCCTGCATTGATATTCGTTCTGTCGATCAGTGCGGCATAAGCCTGGCCCGAAGCATTCTTTTTCAGCACCTGTTTCTTCATGAGTTTCAGCGCTTTTTTTTGAAAACCGGGATCGAAGTCGCTGTGTTGGACCAGCAGGAAGTACCGGTTGGAGGATTCTTTGCCCAGTAGATCATAGCCCGGATACCCGTGGGTTTCCAGGATTTGTTTGACCGGAGCAAAGTTGCTGCGAATCACGCGTTGATAGGCCGCGGCAGCGCTGTCGGGCGGTTTAATTTGTGCCGTAGCCTGATCAGCGAAATAAAGGCTATCGACCAGTTTGGCAAGTTGGGTATTCGTTTTTTCAGATTGCCCGAATGTGAGGCAGGTTGTGCTCATGCAGAGCATCAGGAACCATGTTTTCATACGCTTAATAATTGAAACCTGTTTTTCAATCAGGTTTTATCCATACGCTTGCTGCGCTTTTTTAAAATTATTGTACCAAAAAAGAATCAAAGGCGTGTACAGGCAATAAGCCACGCCACCGATCACGGAGGCCCAAATGTAGGAAAACGAGTTGATGATCAGGATGGAGCCAATGGAGACGACCGGCACCAAAAACATCAAAAAAAGTCTTCTTTTTTGTGATTTTGTGTAAAATACCTCGAATGCATTCAACTGCAAATCTTCTTTTAGTTGGTATG
>JAEUUR010000358.1 GCA_016787465.1 Saprospiraceae bacterium
CCATCCGAAGCTCTAGCTTCGGATGACGCTGTGGACAAAATTAACCTTACAAAATTAGAAATTAAAACACCAATTTTAAAACCTTAACAAATGATTTGTGTCATTGCGAGGTTTTGCAGTAGTCATTTTAATTCAAACTGCGCTTGTTGTGTATCAGCGGAATGTCGACCGATCATTACCTGAAAAGCGCCAGGTTCTGCTTTCAACTCAAGCTGATAGTTATAATACGCGAGCATCGTTTCGTCTATGTCAAAAGACACCGTTTTTTGCTCACCTGGTTGGAGCATAATTTTTTGAAAACCCTTCAATTCCTTTTCCGGCCGGGTGCTGCTGCCTACGAGGTCATGGATGTACAACTGAACGGTTTCTTCTCCGCTGGTTTTTCCGGTATTTGTTACCACTACGGAAGCTTTTACTTTTTCACCTTTTCGCATCACTGTTTTATCCAGGGTGACACTTGAATAGGAGAACGTTGTATATCCCAAACCGTAGCCAAAAGGGTAGAGCGGTTCATTGGGCATATCAAGGTATTTGGATGTGTATTTATTGTTGGCATCGAAGGGGCGACCGGTGTGTTTCATGTTGTAAAAAATCGGAATTTGCCCTTCATGTCGTGGGAATGTCACTGTCAGCCGCCCGCTTGGGTTGTAATCGCCCAGCAGGACATCGGCGATGGCCTGACCGCTCATGGTACCCAAATACCAGGTTTCGACGATCGCGGCGGCCTTAGCATCCAGTTCAGGGATACAAAGCGGCCTACCGTTCATTAATACAACCACAATAGGTTTGCCGGTTGCATGCAGTTTTTCAAACAACGAGGTCTGGGCGCCGGGCAGTCCCAGAGTAGCGCGGCTGGCTGCTTCGCCGGTCCATTCCCAGCTTTCACCCAGGCATAGTACCACCACATCGGCGTTTTGAGCTGCCTGGATAGCGGCCTGGAAATATTGTGTGGAGTCGTCGTTGATGTTGCATCCTTTAGCGTAATTGATCATGCCTGGCACACGAAGTTGCATTTCGGGAAGCAGGGGTTGCGATTTCGTCCAGTCGCCGGCCGCCGACCATGAGCCGATCAAACTGCGTTTTTCATTGGCAAACGGCCCGATGAGCGCTATTTTTTGTCCTTTTTTTAGAGGCAGTGCCTGGTTTTGGTTTTTCAGCAGCACGATCGATTTTTGTGCCATTCGCCTGGCTGATTTCAGGTTCTCAGCCGACATCACTACCTGTTTTTCACGGGTTTCATCGGAGTATCTGTACGGATCCTGGAATAAGCCCAGATCGTATTTTAAAGATAGAATCCTTTTGACGGCAGCATTGAGATCGGATATTTTCACTTTGCCTTCTTTTACCAGCGCAGCCAGGTGATTCAGGTAAACAGCGCCTTGTAAATCCATATCGACCCCGGCATTGAAGGCTTGTTCGCCAGCTTCTTTTTCATTTGAGGAAAAGCCATGCGGCACCATTTCATTAATCGACGTATAATCGCTGACGACGAATCCTTTAAAGCCCATACCTGTTCTCAAAACGTCTTTCAACAAAAATGGATTACCGGAAGCCGGTATGCCGTTTAATTCATTAAAAGAGGTCATCACGGTAGCTACTCCTTCATCTACACAAGCTTTGAAAGGGGGCAGGTAAGTGTTGTAGAGGCTTTGAAGCGAAATGTCGACCGTGTGGTAATCGCGGCCAGCCTGCGCTGCGCCGTAAGCGGCATAGTGTTTTACACAGGCAGCAATGGTGTTTTTATCCGAGAGGTTTTTTCCCTGAAACCCCCGCACGCGTGCAGCGCCAATGAGCGAGCCCAGGTAGGTGTCTTCGCCGGCGCCTTCGGAAATGCGCCCCCAGCGTGGGTCGCGCGCGATGTCGACCATAGGTGCGTAGGTCCAGTGCAAGCCTTGCGCGGATGCTTCATCAGCGGCTACGCGGGCTGCGTTTTCAATTTCAGGGAGATCCCAACTGCATGATTCGCCCAGGGATATCGGAAAAATGGTTTGATGCCCGTGGATCACATCGTATCCGAACAACAGCGGTATTTTTAACCGGGTGTTTTCTACGGCAATTTTTTGAAGTTCACGGGTGTATTTTGCGGTATAGGCATTGAATACGGCGCCTACTTTTCCGGCTTTGATATCCTCCTTGTATTGCGGCCGCAGGGTGGGGCCGGTCACATCCCAATCCGAAGTGAAAAGACCGGTTTGTCCGATTTTTTCTTCGAGGGTCATCAGGTTGATCAATGAGTCGATGAAAATATCTTTTCTGGATTGTTGTGCGGTGGCGCCATTGGTTAAGCAAAGGGCAAAAAGGAGGGCAATAATGTGCTTCATGGTATGTTGAAATGCTGCAATTGAACAAGTGTAATCGATATCAGAAGGAAAATCCGAGGGTTTGTGCGCCGGTAGAAACTTCAGGAGCGCTCATGAACAAATCCCAAAGTTTGCCACTTCGGTGGTTCTCGATCATGACGATAATCGGTCCCTGATCGATTGCTAAAAAAGAATTGGCAACCCAGCCTGCGCCTGGGTTGAAAGCGTCGTAAAACCCGTATTGTCCCCAGAGTTTATCCCCGATTTGGTAATAGAAAAACTTCAAAGCATCCATGGATTCTAGCGGCGTATAGGGGAATGAACTCAACGCGGCAGTTGGTGTAATGACGCCCAGGTCGTTGCCCGGCGCATGGGCATTATATCCGTTTTGGTTGTCGCTGGCCGTAAGTCCCCAGCATTGTGCGCTATACCCAACTTTGTGCAAGGGGTTTGCTACGCAATACGCCCGGTTGATGAGGGTGTGGTTTCGGTTTTGAGTCCAATAGGAAGCATACAGATCGCTCAGGTTGCGCGGATCGAGGCCCAGATAGGAATAATGGGCGAAGAACAGGGGGCCTCCGTAGTCGTAACCCAACGGCAAAGTATAACCGAAGAAACTATTGTTGTTCCGAATTTGTCCATTGCGTGCCCAACCCTGGTGGTACACCTGGGCATTGATGGGGTGGGCGGGTGAAGAAGCTGCCAGGAAATACGTAATCAGGCATTCGTTGTACCCGCTGATCTGGTGGTTCATTTCCCAGTTGTAATTCGGCGACCAGTGCCAGTACAACACATTTTGTCCGCCGCGGGTGAACCAGTCCCATTCGACTTCTTCCCATAGTGTTTGAATATCCGCGATCAGGGCACTTTCTTCACCGTTGCCGGGATTCAGGTATTGCCGCACGGTGAGCAGGCCTTGAACGAGGTAAGAGGTTTCCACCAGGTCGGCGCCGTTGTCTTTGGTACTGAACGGGATGGTTTGGCCGTTGGCGCCGTTAAGCCAGTGGGCCCAGGCGCCGTGGTATCGTTGCGCGTTGTTTTTTAAAAAGCTGACGATTTTTTTCACCCGTTGTACCCCTTCATCGCGGGTGATAAAACCGCGTTCGATGCCAACGATGATCGACATCAGGCCGAAACCTGTGCCGCCGGAGGTTACCAGGTCGCCGCTGGAGTTCCGTTCGCGTGCCATGCCGCTGACTGGGTGGCCAAAATCCCAGAAATATTTGAACGTCTGCTTTTGAACCAGGTTCAATAGCTCTTCGTCCGATACTACGGGGAATTTAGGCGTCGGATCAATTTCGGTGTAAAAAGGTTGTGAAAATTCGAGCATCCGGAACCCCTTGGTCCCCTGAACCGCTGCCGACAGGTAAATTTTATATTGTTCGAAATGTTTCAATGGCTGGTCGGCTGTAACGACAAGGGTACTGTCGTGTTGAATCAGCGCCACCTGAATGGAAGCAAATTCACCGTTTCGAAACACCTTTATGTTGGAGGTGTTTACAGTGGCCGGATCGAGTGACTGGTTAAAAAAGACCCGCGCTGAAAAATTTCGGGACACGTTTTCTGCCGGAGGGTTGGTTTTTAGTTGAAGATTTCCAGCAAGGATGGAATCAATTTTTAATAAACCGCCTTTCGTGGAGAACTGAATGTCTGCAGGGGTGCAACCGGTACCGTCTGTGTTTTTGATATTTGCAGTAAGCCGGAGGGTATAAGATTGAAGATGTTCTATTGGCGTAACAGATGAGATAAGTACCTGCTTGTCGTTTTCCAGGGTAAATTGCAGTGGTACCTGCACCGTTTGCTGGTTCAAGAGTTGCAAATTGCCTTGCAGGCTGGATTCATTTACCGGAAAATTGAATTGTATGCGCAGCGGGTTTGCTGGGTCGATGTCCTGGTTGGCATTGCCATTTTTCAAGTCGAGGTAGTGTACCCCCGATTGAACGGCAAAAGCATAAAATTCAGGGGGTAAGTGGGCGTCTTTTTTACACCCCAACATCAGGAGTATGGAAAAAAGCAAAACAAGTGTTCGATTTTGCATCTGTTTTCTCGAAAGCAGGATATGAGCGCCGTCGGTTTCGGGGTGTAAACATAAGCCAAAATTTGGATCTTTTTAATCCAGGCTAACCCTGATTTTGTACAAAATAACCACAAAGCCAATTCCCGCGTTTGGTGATCCATTGTTTGTCAAAACCAGCCTCTGCAGCGGCTTCTACAACGATCGTTTCATCGGTCAGCAGGATGCCGGAAATCAGCAGCCAGGCGCCGGGCTTCACCAGTTGCGCCAGCCGAGGCAACGCATCGAGGATGACATGCCGGTTGATATTGGCCAGGATACCATCGAATGCTGTGCCTTCCACGGCATCGAGTGTGCCGCAGCGCGCTACCACATTGTTTACGCCGTTCACTTGACTGTTTTCGATGGTGTTTCGGTACGATTCTTCTTCGATATCTACCGCTTCGATTTCTGCAGCGCCAAGTTTGGAAGCCAGAATGGCCAAAATGCCGGTGCCGCAGCCAAAATCCAGCAAGATTTGGCCTTGCACCGGAATTTTTTCCAGGGCGGCCATGCATTGCCAGGTCGTTTCGTGGTGGCCGGTACCGAAGGCCATTTTAGGATTGATCACCAGTTCCCATTTCACGCCGGAAATAGGCGGATGAAAATCGGCCCGGACGGCGCAAAAATCATGTACGATCACCGGTTGAAAATTCGACTCCCAGATCTCGTTCCAATTCTGGCCGGGAATAAACTGCCGCTCCCAGGTAAATTCGAATTGTTGTTGCAAATCCGACAACAATCGCTCGGCTTCCTCCACGCCAGCGCGCGCAGGCAGATAGGCGGAAAGCCCGGTTTCGTTTTCTTCAAAGGTGTCGAATGCGCCTTCGGAGAGGAACGCGATCAGCATGTCGGCTTGGTCGCTGGCACAATTCAGGTCGTAACGGTAGTAATCCATGGTGTTGATTTGAGCGCGAAGGTCGTACAAGCGAACAGTTTTTGAGGAAATTTTCTCGCAAAGAATTTAAACCCCTTGTTCCGTCATGGATGTAGTGCTTCTGTCGGGCATTGTAGGTTTTTAAGCATCCAAACCATGAAATTGGTTTTTTTTCACAAAGAGTTACAAGAGTTGCAGGAGTAACAAGAGTATCTAAAAAACTCCTGCACCTCATGTAACTCCTTGTGAAAAAACAACAACCGAAACCCCAAAAACAAGGATATTGCATCCCAAATTTATGATCCTTCAACCCATTCCATGAAATACTACTTTCTCACCGCAGCTTTCCTGATTTTTGGCGCAAACCTGAACGCCCAACTCAACTACCCACCGTCATTTGTGCCGCACGGGCCAGGCGGCGGCGGTTATATGTACAGCCCCTCTATCAATCCGGCCAATCCGTCTCAAATTTACCTGACTTGCGATATGGGCGGTGTTTACCGTTCCAACTCGAACGGAGAAGCATGGCAGCTATTGCCGCAAATAGTTTCCACTGTAAAAGGCAAGGTGCAATTCACCTCCGACCCCAACATACAATACATGGTTCGCCGGTCGACCACCAACCTGAACGACCCCTTGCAACGCGGAGAAATCGCCAAAACTACCGACGGCGGCAGTACCTGGTCGCCAGTCAACGACCCCACCGCTACCGGCGTACATCGCCTGGAAGCAGACCCGAACAGTACCCAACGCATTTTGGTAAGCGAATACAACCAGTTGTTTTTTACCAACGATGGCGGCGCTTCCTGGTCGGTGGCCTACCATCCGAGCGACGATCAGTTGTGGATGGGCGGCGTATTCTGGGATGGCAATCAAATTTACGTTGGCACGAATAAGGGATTGCTGGTGTCGCACAACGGCGGCCAAACCTTTTCCATCGAAACGCACGCGGGCATGCCTGCGGAGGAAGGGATTTTTCACCTGAGCGGCGCGAAACAAGGAGGCGTTACGAGGCTATTCGTGGTTACGGCGCTCCAGCAGGAAATGTATGCCTGGCTGGAAGTGCTCGATTTGAGGCAGTATATCCAACAAGTTTACCGGATGGATTACCAGCAGGGCGCAACCTGGCAAAACACCCGGGGAAATATCGAGAACGGCGTTTTTTTGAACTGGATTGACCTGGCCCAAAACGATGTGGAAAAAATTTGGGCAGCAGGCGATGTAAACGGTTTGCCCTTGATCTTTCTTTCGCTCGACGGCGGCCAAACCTGGAGCAACCTGTTTTTTGCTTCCGACAATGAAAATGTACTCACCGGATGGGGCGGTGATTACGGCGCTTTCTCCTACCTGTGGAGCGGCGCAGCGCTCGGTTTTGATGTGAATGACTCCAACCCGGACCATGTCGTTTTTACCGACGGCATGGGGCATATCACCAACAGCAGCGGATCTGAATGGCGGGCAATTGATGTGACTCCGGCCTCCTAGAACCCGGTGAACACCCCCACTTCCGCGACCAAGGTTTATCAATCTTCAGGGCTGGATGTGACCACGGCACACCAGCTGTTTTGGTTGAACGACCAACAAATGTTTTCCGCCAACACCGACATCGGAAGCACCTATTCCGCCGACGGCGGCAACACCTGGACGTTTGGCAGAAGCACGTATTACCCCTGGGGCACCGTGGCCAATCCGAATTGGTATCGGATCGTTCAGCGGCCCGACAACCAGGTTTTGTATGCGGTATTAAGCGAAGTGAATGACATCTACCTGGGTTACCGGATTGCTGATTGGCAAATCGACGGCGGCGGTATTCTGGTGCGCTCGACCGACCAGGGCGCTACCTGGGACACCCTGTATAACTTTGGGCATCCGGTTGTTTGGCTTGAAATTGATAAAAACAACCCCAACCGGATGTTTGCCAGCGTGGTGCATCCGACCGAGGGCGGCTTGTACCGTAGCGACAATGCAGGGGTAACCTGGCTCGAGATGGCCAAGCCGGCAAGGGCAGAGGGGCATCCGTATAATTTGGTGAGTTTGTCGGATGGAGGCGTAGTGGCCTCTTTTTCGGCCCGTGGCGTCGGCTCCGGCGACTCCCTGAGTGAGAGCAGCGGCGTGTTTTATTCACCCAGCGCCGGGGGCGCTTGGATCGATCGCAGCGGCCCCGCCATGCGCTGGTACACGAAGGATTTGGTGTTGGATCCGCATGATCCATCCGAACAAACCTGGTATGCAACGGTGTGGGGGCGGTTCACGGTTTGGCCCGGCCCGAACAATGCGGGGAACGGCGGGCTTTACCGCACCACGGATCGGGGCCTGAACTGGACGCGCATTTACGCCCATGAAACCGCGGAAAGCATCACCATTCACCCTGGAAACCCCAATATTGCCTATTTGACCGTGGAAAACGACGGGTTGTATTACACCGAAAATCTGACCGATCCGCAGCCGGTTTTTAGCCGGGTTACGAGTTTCCCGTTCTGGCGGCCCAAGCGGGTCTTTTTTAAACCGGGCCATTGGAGCGACGTCTGGGTAACGACGATGGGCGGCGGTTTATGGGAAGGGCGCACACTTTCCGGCACGGCAGCGCCGGAGGAAAAGTTGAATCTGAAAGTATGGCCCAACCCGATAGCTGCCGGCGGTATGCTGCATGTGGAAACCCGTGAAAATCAAACGCTGTGGTTGGGTTTGCGCGACGTGTCGGGCAAGTTGATCAAAACCACCGACCTCCACACGCCGGGGCAGTTTTCACTGGAAGGAATTGCGCCCGGCGTGTATTGGCTGGAATGGCGGATGGGAGGTGTGTATGTGGGG
>JAEUUR010000586.1 GCA_016787465.1 Saprospiraceae bacterium
GGGAAAAGTTACCAATGTGGGCCTGCGCGCCGATAACGCATTCACCTACGATGTGGAGATAGAAGTTGTTAATCCGAAAAATGCACCGTTGCGCGGAGGTATGCACGCCAAAGCTATTTTTACCTTCAATACCAACCGAAAGGGACTCACGCTGCCGCGCAAAACCATCACCGGCAGCCTCCAGGATCCTAAAATTTATCTCGTAGTGCAAGACTCCATCGCTGAACTCCGCTCTATTTCGATCGGCGGTATCTACGGCGAAAAAGTAGAAGTAACCGGAGGTGTCAATGCCGACGACCTGATCGTACTGACCGGCCAGCTCAACCTGAGCAACGGCGCACGGGTACAAGTGGTAAAATGACGGAACAACAAACACATACCAACATACAATTTCGCGGCCACCTGCCGGCGCTCGACGGCGTGCGCGGACTCGCCATCCTGCTCGTTTTGCTCAGCCACTTTACCCTGCGGGAATACTGGCCTACCGAACGTATCTATTTCATCGTGCAAAGCGGCTGGATCGGTGTCGATTTGTTTTTTGTGCTTTCCGGATTTCTGATTACCGGCATCCTGCTCGATTCAAAAGGGAAAGGGCATTACTTTTCACATTTTTACCGCCGTCGCATCCTTCGGATTTTCCCATTGTATTATTTCGTAGTGATCGTAACCTGGGTGACGGTGGTGTTTTTGGAAAAAGCGCCGGAGCGGTTGCAAGGCTTCGACTCTTTCACCTGGTTTTTCACCTTTACGCCCAATGTGGCGATGGGTCTGAAAAACGAATACATGTACCACAGTTTTATTTTTAACCTCAACCATTTGTGGTCGCTGGCGGTGGAAGAACAGTTTTACCTGCTGTGGCCCCTGATCGTTTGGTTGTTGCCCATGCGGGTGCTGGCTGTGCTGTGCCTGGTTTTACTTGCCATGAGCACCGGTTTGCGCAACCTGACCGATCACATCGTAGGCGAAAAATTGTCGGTAGCATCCTATGTATTTACCTTTTGCCGGATGGACGGCCTGGCGATCGGCGCGTTCGTAGCAGCGGCGTTGCGGTTGAACTGGATTCAAAAAATTCCATACCACTTTTGGATAGCACGAGGCTTGCTGTTGTTGACGGGCTGGGAAATCGTGCAACTGTTTATTCATGGTACCAAACCCAATTTGTGGACGCTTTCATCCTTGTTTTGTGCTGCCACCTTGATTTTAGCGCTAAATCCAGATCAAAATTCGCTGACCCGCCGTATTTGTGAAACACCTGTGCTTGTGCATCTTGGTAAATTCAGTTACGGCTTGTACGTTTTCCACCACATGCTTAACTTTGAATGGGAGAACTGGTTTGGAAAGCCGCTCGTAGCAAGCAGCCTACATCCGGTTGTTGGGCAAATCCTATACATGTCGCTTGCTTTCGCGGGTACCTACCTGCTGGCGCGTGCGAGCTGGAAATGGATTGAGCAGCCGTTTTTAAAATTGAAATAAGCGACGAAAAACTGTCTCACCGAAGCTCTAGCTTAGGGGAGACGAAACTTTCTCAATAACAAATAGTGCCTCAACTTTAACTCATACGATCTAACTGCCATGTCTACACCCGTTTTTTCCAACGATATGTCGAAACCGATGTCGCACGAGGATATGTTGCGGCAACTTGAATTCGCAGCCCTAGGGCTTGAATCGACTGAAGACGACGATCTGGGCAACCAGTTCATTATTTTCCAACTCAACAATACCGAAACGGAAAGTACGCTGTTGGAAACCTCCCAGGTAGATCCGAAAATCGAAGGCAGCGACGCTGAGCCGGATATTCAGCTCAATATGGAAATGATCGCTTTCCACATCGGGCAGAACGAAGGCATTCCGGATGATACCCGCGCTACCATGCGTCTGGTAATCGGTAAAGATGAAAACTCGCGCGATAAATATTTTGACACCGCTTTTTGGACGGTTGCCGCCGGCCTTCAATTATACAACCAGGCCACAGGAAAAGCTGCTGAAAGCAAGGACCTGAAAGCCGACTTCACCAAGGCGTTCGGCAAACGACCCATTGAAATTCCGGGCGGGCTAGCTCGAATGACCTTTGAAGTGATCAAACACAGGGAACCAGCCTGGTGGCAACGTGTATTTGGTTTTCTGCAATCCGGCACCGGACGCACGCTTACCTCGGTGATCGGTTTTCCGGCCATTACCAATACCGCCATCGGTTTGGTCGATGAACTGCTGAACAAACTGAACGAAGACATGACGGGCGTGCTGTTCAAAAGCCGCCCCCTAACCCTGGCACTCAGCAAACAGGCTAAAAACGATTTTTCTGGCGGAAACCCGCGCATCAAAGTAGGCTGTTTGAGCCCAGGCTTTTGCGTTATCGCGCGCGGCCGCGACTATGGGCTGTTGAATACTGCCGATGCTTATTTCTACACGGCGTATGGTAAACTGGTGCCGTCGTCCGTATCCATGGAAGATTTGCTGGCAGGTAAATACAACGATCCGTTCGCCAATTGCACGTATGCAGTTTTTAAAATCGGTATGCGCGGAACAAAGTTAAATCCGGATTTTCAATATAGTTAATCCCGCAGAACCCACAGAGTTTACGCTCATCTATTGAGACGAATTTTTCTGCAGGTTCTGCGGGAAAACAACCAATACTATCCTTTGATCAGTTTTTTCACTGCTGAGCTTTGGGTTCCGCTGCGCAATATCGCAAAATAGACGCCCGAAGTGAAGTTATTTCCGCAATTGATTCGTCCGGCTGAATTACTCAAAGGCGTTTGATAAACAACTTGTCCCACCATGTTGCGCACTTCGAACACCAGTTCTTCCTCTGATTTGCCCCAATCGTATTGAATACCGAAATCATAACCAGATGGGTTTGGTATCGCCTCAATCAAGGCATTGGCATTCAAATTATTTTGAACACCCGAAAATGGATTGGAAGGCTCCACATTAAAGATGTCGATAGCCGCTTCCACCCAATGGCCTGGATTGTCGTCGGCAGTGATGAATTCAATGCGCACTTCGTCAGAAAGGGTAATGTAGTTTTCAAGCGGAATTTCCCCTGAAAAGCGCCATTGGCTTGCCGAAACATTCTGGGTAAGCAAGTTTACAGTTTGGCCATTGCTGATGGCATTCACGATAAACTTATCATTAGCAGGTTGGTTTTGCGGGAAGTAGTTGAAAAACCAGTAATAAAAAGACAGCTTGGCTGATTGATATTGCCCCAACACCATAGGCGGTGTCGTAAGTACCACATTACCTTCATCAACATCATTTGAGCCGGCCTGGCCGCCTCCGTTACCTGTCATGTAACACTGATCATTGTTATCGGTATTCATGTCGAATTCCGGATTCACAGTAGTAGTTCCCTGGTTGGTATAGGTTCCTTCCGGCTCGCCCAACACCCAATGGCCGACTCCAGGTGCAGTTCCTGTTGATTCCCAGCCATAGTCCAGTTCAAAGTCGTCGTAATAACCGGGTTGCAATGGAAGAGTGAGGGGAGTTGATCCATTAAAAGCAAGGCTCAAGGGCAGGTAGCCCCAGGTGCCGGCAGTAGCTGTATAGGCATCGTTTGCAATACAATTAACCACAAAATTACCGGAGGCGTCGGTTTGAGCGTAGAATGTTTGTGTGCTTGAATGAACCGTTACTGTTGCATTTGGAACAGGCGCACCTGTTAAGGCATTGATCACCGATCCGGAACGTGAAACCACATCCAGAGGCTCCAATATCACATTCAGGATGGTAGTTTGTGCGGTTTCGAAGGTAAAGGATACGGTTTGAGAAGCGAAGCCAGGTTTGGAAATGGTGGCTGTGTAGTTTCCAGGTGTCAAATACCCGGTTTTGAAAATCCCGAGCAAGTTGCTGGTGGTATTCACCCTGGGATCCGGCGCATTGATGGTGATACTGGCGCCGAACATGGGATTGTTGTCGCAACCATTTAGTACGGTTCCTTCCAGGTAGCATGCGCGCGTGTAAGTCGGCGTCAAAACGGTAAGTTTTCCGGGGCTGATATCAGACGTTACGATGGTG
>JAEUUR010000366.1 GCA_016787465.1 Saprospiraceae bacterium
ATCGCTTTGAATGGCCAATTGCAAATCGGTCAGGTTGCCGATATGGGCGGCACGCAGGATGCCCAGTTTCTGATTGAACGAAGAGAACGAAGATTCATGCTCCCAACGCCCTTTTTTCCAACCGGCCATGGTGGAAAAATCAAATTCTCCTACACCGGTATTGTTTAAAAAGTAATCGGGCGCACGCAGGTTGCCACTTCGTTTGGCGGTGCCCTGAATGCGAAAAGCCAGCGATTTGCCCGGTAGACGCCAATCCAGCATACCGGAAGCTACGCCGGCCCTGCCGTTGGAAAATCCGCCGAGCGTCAGCACGCCGCCGAAGCCATCCTCTTTTCGCAAGGGTTCGGGCTCCAGGATGACAGCGCCACCCATCGCGCCGGGACCGTAACGCACCCCCGCAGCGCCTTTCACCACCGATATTTTACCGGCAGAAAACGGATCGATTTCGGGCGCATGTTCGCTCCCCCACTGCTGCCCTTCCAATACGACGTTGTTATTGACAATCGCAATCCGGTTGGAATGCAACCCCTGAATCACCGGTTTGGCGATCGACGCGCCGGTGGCAAGAATCGATACGCCGGGCAGTTTTTTAAGCGTTTCGCCCAGGTTCACCCCTTTCGATGCCTCCAGATCGGCTTGATCAACCACCGATTGGCTTTGTGCGGGCGGAGGTGCAATGGCTTTTTCAAGCACCACCACCTCTTTCAGCACGGCATCGTGCACCAGGTTAAAGTCGACAATGGTGTTTTCCTTTAACCGCACAATTTGGGTAAAATGTGCACATTCAATATGGCTCACTTCCACGGTATAAGGCGTGTTTTCACAAAGATCGAGGATCTCATACCGCCCTTTTTCGTCAGTCATGGCCATTTTAGCCGCTTCTTTTACCCAAACGGTGGCGTATGCTAAAATTTCATGCGCCGCACCTTCGGTGACTTGTCCACGCAATGCGAAGTGGCAATGTTGGGCATCCAGATGTGCCGAACACGCCAAAAAGCATATGGCCGTGCAAACGACACTGCTTTTAGTCATGGCAAATTGAATTTTAATCGCAGATTTAATTGATTTCAGGATGGCGCTGATTGATTCCATTGATGGTTAGAATTCAATTGAGCGCGTTTCCCCAAACCAACGTACCTGCATGTAAGTTGAAACTCCGGCCAAAACTCTAAAATCGCAAACAGGCCTGTGTGCAGCGCCCGAATGGAGGAGTTAGCCGATCCAAGTTGGTCAGAAACGCACTGTAACCGTGTTTTTTGGCTACAGTCCATATGGTGGGAATTAAAGTACCGGTGGCCCCCTGCGATGGGTGGTATCATGGGCCAGGTCGGTGCATGCCGGAGCCAAATAGGTTGGCTGCGTCTGGCTGGGAGAAGGAGTGTCGTTTTTAAGCGCAACGGACACCGAAATCAGTTCCGGAATCGCAAAAACAAAAGCGCAAATGGAACATTCATCGTCGGCATAGCGCTCATCGTGAAAGTGATGTTCACTGCGGTCGTTGGAGGAAGCCGTGCAAACCGGATGGTCGTGGTGGTGGTGAAGCACCAATACGTGCATGGTCTTTGTCAGCCAAAAAGCGACAAAAACAAGGGCAAGCAGCCCTGCCGACCAGGAACGTAAGTAGGTGCGTAGTTGCACGGTAAATGATTTATGCAGCGAAGTTAAGGGAATTGATGAATTCGGGAAAGTTTTATTCAACCTTCCGGGCTACAGTTTTTCTTTTAAAATTTTTTCTAATGCCAGGGGTACTGCTGAATTATGTGTCTTGCCTTTCCAAATTTCGTAATCATAATTCAAGTTGTGATACAGCATATTATCCAAGAACTGTTTTGCATCATTTGTCCCGTTCAAAATCTTGTTAAACGTTTCTTTGGAACCGGACGCAAAATAGAGGTATTTCTTTTGGCCGAACCCTCCTTGTATTTTATTGAATCTGTAAATGGAATATTTGTCGATCCACAAGGCAGGGCTAAGAGCAAAATAGTTGGAAAACATATCCTCGGCTTGAAAGAGGCAAAAAAAGGCAAAAAGCCCACCCAGTGAATGGCCAATTATGCTATTGTTCTGCTGGTTCGTTTTATACGTTGCATCGATCGATGGAATCAATTCATGTTTGAGGTACGCATAAAACCGCTTCGTTTGCCCGTAATTTTTATCACGGGCAAGGGTATCCCCGCCCTGAATGAAAGGCAAAATAAAGTCGCGGCGACGAAGCACGTGGTAATCGCCGATATGGCCAATTCCGACGAAGATGGTGTTTTGCAGGTGGTTGTATTGACTGGTAGCAAGAAGGGCTCTTAAGTGCTTGCCGGATTTCAAATTTGCATCGCAATAGTATACGACGTTGCAGGTTTTGCTTACCTGATAATTGGGCGGTAAGGAGATATAGATTTCAAAACTATCGCCGACACTGCTGGAGTATTCAACATGCATGTGGGTTTCAAACTGCCCTTGAACAGATGTGCCAGACAGCATTAGAAAAAAAAGCAACGTAGGTCGCATTGAAAAAAAAGCCATTGATAGGCAGTTGATGTGTTGAGTCGAATATTTAACTTTTAATGCTCATGAACCGTGCGGCTAACCATTTTCTCACCGGTATGTCGAAGAATTTCAAGGATAAGTAAGCCAAAACAATGGAACCCAGCACAACCGGAATACCGGCCCAAATGCCTTGTCCGATGGATAAGTTGTTGTTCACCACCCAAGCTGAGTACAAGTAAATCAATGGAAAATGGGTGATATACAGCGGATAAGAAATGTCGCCCAAAAAAGTGCATACTTTTTGCGCAGTTACCCCCCTTACTTCCCCGATGGCGCCGAGATAGATAATAACCGGGAAAACAGCAATGATGATTAAAGCATCATATACCCCGTTCATCCAGTTATGATCATAGCCTCCAATCCTTGGATAACTCAAAACAAAAACCAGCAATGCGCTGGTTAATAAAAACGTGTTTTTCCCGTCCGCAACTTTAACCACTCTGCGAAGCAGCATACCCGCCATGTATGGGTATAACAGGCGGGTGAACCCGAGTTTTAACTGCTCCGGTTCCAGCGACCACCCCCCGATAATATCACCGGCTTGGCCATAAACGGCGGCGTTGAACAACGCCACGGCAGCCAAAAACACCAGAATAGCAAGAATCAGGTTCGGTAGTTTCCTTAAAATCAAAACATGCAACACATTGGCCACATACTCAAAGAACAATGACCAGGCCGGCCCGTTGAGCGGATGCATTTCATTCCAGCCCCTGATATCCATCGAAGGCGGTACCGGGATCAACGTATACCCAATCAACATGATCAGCAGCAACTGCCAAATCGATGTATCTGCTATTTTGGGGAAAAGAAGAGACGACTCCTGGAAATAAAAAAACAACGCACCGAACGTCATGCCCAAAATGATCAACGGATGCAATCGAATAAGCCTTCGTTTACAAAAATCTAGCATCGTCATCCTGTCCCAACGGTCGTCGTACGCATGGGCCATCACATAGCCGGAAAGCATGAAGAAAAAGTCGACCGCCAGGTAGCCGTGGTTGATGAACATTTTGTGATAGTCGCCACCACAATACACCTCTACCGTGTGCATTAAAATCACCACGATCGACGCTACCCCACGCAGGGCATCCAGCACCAGCAAGTGTTTTTTGGAATCGTTAAATGAGGCGCTGGGTGTTTCCATGGAACTGAGTGAAATGATTGGCTACTTCTTCCCCGTCAACACCGCATGCTCCAGCGTGTAATACGGCTGCGAAGGATCGGCGGCATTGAGCCTGAGGCGGCCGGTCAGGTAAATGTAATCGTCGGTGCGCAGGCTTTTTTCCGGCTTGGTAAACAACACGGTCATGATTGAGGCCGGACCCGCCTTACCACAAAAAAAACACGCCGAAAACGGGTTTTGCGAAAGGGTGATCTGGTTGCCGCCGGGGTCGAGCGGAATGGCATACCCCTCTACCGACACCATCTTGCCTTCCAGTTGTTTTACATTGTCCGGAAACAAAGGAAATGGCGGCTCCTGGTTCGGTTTCCAGGTGCCGTCGAGCGGAATACTGGAAAGGGTGAACCAATATACTTTGATGGGTTGGTTGTTTTGAGCGCGACCAGCCGTCGCGAAAGCCGCCATTCCACACAAGAACAGAGCGGTTTGAAGCAATGTGTTTTTCATAGGAACAATGTGTTTTTGGGGTAATGACTTGCTTTTAATTTCCCGCAAAATTCGCAGAACTTTTCGCAGAATTCGCAGAACTTCTAATTGTAAAACGGCGAAGTATACGGCGAACTGCCTATCATTTTCAGGCATCCGCCAACGCCGTCGACAAATTCATCCGGAATGCTTTCACCGCAGGGAAAAAAGCGGCCAGCATACCGACCAGCAAAGTTACGGCAAGCAGCCATGCTTCGTTGCTAATCAAATCATAACGTAATATGAAGTGGAAATCCTGAGCAGCCGAATTATTTAAAAGCCAAATAGCCGATCTGCTCAATCCCAAGCCGCGCAAAAAACCGGCCAGCGCCAACAACAAGCCTTCCATGAGCAACATGCCGAACAAGCGGAACCTGCCGCAACCTAACGAACGCATCAGCGCCAGTTCGTATTTCCTTTCTCGCAGCCTGTTGTACAAGGCAATAAAAACACTGAAACCTGAAATTAACATGATTCCGACTGCCAACGCCTGCAGGGTGGCTACGCCAATGCCCAGGAGCTTCATTAATCGATTGATCTCCAACGCCGGAATCGTAGCTTGCAAGTTGGTTGTTTCATTCAACATGCGGGGCAAGGTCATTACAGCCATGGTCGAGCGGGCCTTGATCAATGCCGCCGTTACCTCATGGGGCATCGTATCCACTGCTTCATGGTCGTGATCATGGTCATGACCACCATGATCATGATCTGTTTCAGGGGCCGTTTCTACATGCTCGTGCACACCCCAAACGCTGGAAATGGGTGTCAACAACAGATTGTCCAGCACGGTATTGCTGGGTTCCAGCACTCCAACAACCACGTATTCGGCTTCATGATGTTGCTCTCCTTCTTCCGCTTCGCCATGCGTGCCATAAAAGCGTTGTCCCACCTGCAAACCTGTATTGGACGCCACCGCTGCGCCGAGTACGACTTCCATCTTTTTTTCAAACAAGCGGCCGTTGTTCAACCTCCCATCATACTTTCCGATGTAGGCGGTGTCGGTACCCAGAATTCGGAACCGCTGGTAGGAATCGCCATAGGCAAGCGGAATCACTTGAGCGATGGAACGCATTTGTTTGAGTTTTTCAACTTCCGCCAGCGGGATATTGCCTGTGGGTGCGTCCACGTGATACACAGCGGAAAGCACCAATTGCAGGGGGCTTCCTTTGGCGCCGACTACCAGGTCGATATTGCGCAAATCGCGCTCGAATTTTTGTTCCAACTGATGCTGCATCACCAGCAACAGTGAAATAATCCCGGTACTTAAGGCCAACAGCGACACACTCAGCGTGGTTGCCAGTGGCTTGTGAATCAGGTTTTTAAAAATGATTTTTAGTAGCACCGCGTCGGATTTAGGCTTGTTTGACTAATTCAATTTGATTTTTCACCACGTCTTTCAAGCGTCCGTCGTGGGTGACGATCACCAGGGCAGCCTGATGTTCGCGCGCCTGTTGCATCAGCAACGTGATCACGGCCTGGCAATTCGGATCGTCGAGGGCGCTCGTCGGCTCGTCGGCCAGGATCAGCTTGGGGTTGTTCACCAGCGCGCGCGCGATGCTTGCCCGTTGCTGCTCGCCTACGCTCAGGCGCGCGGGCAATTGCTTGAGTGTGTGCGAGATACCCAGTTGTTCCGCCAATTGACGGATGTCTTTGCTGTTGCTTCCTTTGTGACCGAAATAGGGCGCCAGGAGGAGGTTGTCATATACGCTCAAAGCCGCAAGAAAATGCGGTTTTTGATATACGAGCCCGATGTTTTGGCCGCGAAACCGGTCGGCTTGCGAAGGTGTCAGTTTGCTCAAATCGGTGGTTCCAATCAAAATTTCTCCCGATTGCGGATGCAGAATGCCGGCCAGCAGATGCAACAAAGTAGTTTTGCCACATCCGGAGGCACCCGTTATGAGCAACGCGTCGCCGGCAGCACAGTGCAGGTCGGGGAAAACGAATTTCCGCTGTGCGGAATAGGCAAATTGCAGTTTTTTCGTGTTTAACATGTTGATCCCTTAAAGTTTGATATAAATTTTCCGGACATAGAGCCACCTACAAATCACCCAGCACAACAACATATAGCTCAAGGCAAACAAAAACGAACTAAACTCAGCGCCTTCGATCGGTTTAAAAACAGTGTTGTAAATCCATTCCTGCACGTTGGTAGGTTCGCCCCCGGCTTCCCAGGTGATGCTGAACCACAGAATGACCAGTACTTCCGACAACAAATAGGCGAACAAAGAGTTGGCTCCAAAGACAAAAAAGAAGTTGGCTCCGTTGCGTACTTTTTTAACATCAATCAAATAAATGCTTGCCGCCAGGAAAATCATCGACAAACCGCCGGCATACAAGACGTAAGAACTCGTCCATAATTTTTTATTGATCGGGAAAAAAGAATCCCAGGCCAGTCCGGCAAACCCGCAGATCAGGCCTACCGCCAACAAGTCGCGCAACAGCAACTCGACATTGTCTTTGCGGCGGGTCATCCATTCGCCGCAAAGCCAGCCCATGATGACGGTTACGATCGACGGCAAGGTACTTAAAACCCCTTCCGGATCGAATGGCATTCTGACACCGCCGTTTACTTCGCCATTGTACAAATGCGCTTCACCGAGCAAAAACCGATCAAATCGCAAAACCGAGCTAAACTCTGCGAGGTATGGATTTCCACCCGGATAAGCAAACCAATTCATGATTCCCCAATACAATAAAAGTATGCCTCCTGAAACCCAAAGCAGGGTTTTTCTGTTTAAATTCAAAACCAATACCGCAGCCAACCCATACCCCAAAGCCAGGCGTTGCGGCACGCCCATGATGCGGGCCGTGTCCCAGTCGCGCCAGAAAAAGGGAATTTTATACATCAACACGCCGATCACAAACAACAAAACCGTTCTTTTCAGAATTTTTTTACCAGCCTCGGCCGTCCAGCGATGGTTGTACCGGGCAAAAGCAAACCACATCGATACGCCGATGATGAACATAAAAGACGGAAAAACCAAATCGGTAGGCGTACAACCGTGCCATTCGGCATGGCGCAAAGGCGCATACACATACTCCCAGGAACCGGCGGTGTTGACAATGATCATAAAGGCAATTGTTACGCCCCGGTAAAAATCGACCGAGAGATAACGGGGAGGGGTTGCGGTAGAATCATTCATGCGAACAGGGTTTTGTTATTTTTAGATGTTCAAATTCAATTTTTCGCCTAGGTTTGCGAAAAGTAGTACACTTTCAAAATATGCTGAAAAACAATTTTTCTACAGGCTCCAGAGTCCGGCTGAGATTCACCGGTGAAAGCGGCGTGGTAACGTCCCGTTTGAGCGACGATATGCTGAACATCCGGTTGGACAACGACCCCGATTTTGAAATTCCGGCGTTTGAGGAAGACCTGATTTCTGAAAACGAATTGCAGGCCGCGGCGCCAACGTGGGCACAAAATAAAAAAGAACAAAAGCCGGCGCCTCCTCCCCCGCGCGTTTTAAAAAGCCAATATCATATCCTCAAACCCAAGGGCCTGCAGTTGGCCTTTGAGCCAATGCCCGGGCGCGATGAGGCCATATCCAGGTACAAAGTGTGGCTCATCAACGATACCCAGTTCGAGTTTTTAATGGAATTCGATTTGTACACCGTCAACCGCGATGTACTGATTATCGACAATAAAATCGCAGCAGCCTCCGCGCTGGAGCTCGGCGATTTCCTCTCCGACGACCTCAACGATGCCCCGGAAGCATTCATCAAAGTGCAACGAATTACCACCGAAGGCCTCGATCAGCCGCTCGAAAACACCCTGAAAATCAGAGCAAAACAATTTTTCAACAGCCTGAACACCGCGCCCATTATCAATGTCATGGCGCATCAATTGGTGTTGCTCGACGCCTTCGAACCCAAACAAAAAGAATCCAATTCCGACGATCTTAAACTGTACACCCAACAAAATCGCAAAAAAGGCCGTAACATCGACGGCGATCGTTCCCGTCATTACAAAGCGTTCGATCCTGAAGCGTTTGCCGGCTTCGAGCCGGAAATCGATTTACACATTCAAAACCTCATGAACGGCTACGCGCGTATCGACAAGGGTGAAATTCTGCGCATTCAAATGATGCATTTTCAACGCTTTTTGGATCAAGCCATCCGGTTAGGCGCTCCAAAAGTGTTTATCATTCACGGTGTTGGAGAAGGAAAATTAAAAGAAGCCGTTTCACAAAGCCTGAAGGAAAACCCGCATGTGGTAAAATTTAAAAATGAATACCATCACAAGTATGGTTACGGCGCCACGGAGGTAACTTTGGGTTAACCAACATTTAACCTGGCTCTAACATCTTGAAACTACCTTTTTTGCGTCTGTGTTGTTATACCCTGAAAAAACCAATGGGGCGCTTTGTATATCGACACCCCTAACCTATTGCAGACCTCGTTTCGTCAACATTAATTTTGATTAACCATGAAACAGACGTTGTTCATTGCCTCGTTGCTTTGCTTTTTCGCAGTACAAACCGCACAGGCACAATACTTCGGCCGAAACAAACCGCGCTATAACAAAGAAAAGTTTCAAGTAACCGATACCGAACATTTCTCCATTTACGAACACCTGGATAATCCGGAGAAACTCAAAGAACTCGCCGCCGCCGCCGAGCTTTGGTACGAAATGCACAAAGCCGTATTGCGCGACTCGTTCACTGAAAAAAATCCGTTGATCATTTACGACGACCACGCGGGTTTCCAACAATCCAATGTCATTCAGGGTGAAATCAGCGTCGGTACCGGTGGCGTGACGGAGGGCCTGCGCAACCGGGTCGTTTTCCCGGTAGCCGTCACCAACCAACAAACGCACCATGTTCTGGGCCACGAATTAGTGCATGCTTTTCAATACCATATGATCCTCAATGGCGATTCAACGAGTATGCGCAACCTGGCCAACCTGCCGCTCTGGATGGTAGAAGGCCTGGCGGAATACCTCAGCATCGGCCGGATCGATCCGCATACCGCCCTGTGGATGCGCGACGCCGTACAACAAGACGACGTTCCCAAACTGAAAGACCTCGACGGGTACAAATATTTCCCCTACCGTTGGGGGCAAACATTTTGGGCCTTCATCACCGGTGTGTACGGCGACGAAGCCATCCGGCCGTTGTTCGAAAACACGGCTAAATACGGACTGAAGACAGCTGTACCGGCTACGCTGGGCACCACGCTCGACTCACTTTCCAGCGCCTGGCAAGCCACCCTGAAAAGCCATTATGGCCGCTGGGTGACCGGCAAAAAAGAAAAACTCCCGGGCAGAAAATTGCTCGACGACGAGAATGCCGGCAACATGAACATCTGCCCGGTATTGAGCCCAAACGGCAAATACGTCATCTTCCTTTCCGAAAAAAACCTGTTCACCACCGACCTGTTCCTGGCCGATGCAAAAACCGGCAAAATCATCAAAAAAGTATCCAGTACGGTGACCGACGGACATATCGACCAGTTCAATGCCATTGAAAGTGCCGGCACCTGGAGCCCCGACAGCAAGCGGTATGCGTTCGACGTGTATGAAAAAGGGAAAAGTGTACTCATCATCAAAAATGTATTCAAGAAGGGGAAAACCCAAAAGATCAAAATTCCAGGACTTACCGCCTTCAGCAACCCAGCCTGGAGCCCCGATGGTAAAAGCATTGTCGTCACCGGACAATCCAAAGGACAAACCGATTTGTGGCAGTACGACTTGAAAACCAAAAAGGCAAAAAGGCTGACCAACGACCGCTTTGCCGAAGTGCTGCCTTCCTGGAGCGCCGATGGCAAATTTCTGGCATTCAGCACCGACGAGCTCAGCTTCAGTCGCGGCCGGAACAACGGCGCCTGGCAAATGAACCTCGCCGTCATGGACATGACCGACGGCAGCGTCGAACACATCGACGTGTTTACCGGGGCCGACAACATGAACCCGCAGTTCGACAAAAACGGCAACCTGTTTTTCCTCAGCAACCGCGACGGATTCAGAAACCTGTACCGCTACGACTTTGCCTCCAAAAAGGTTTTTCAGCTTACCACCATCACCACTGGTATCACTGGTATTACCCCCTACTCGCCGGCAATTACGATAGCTGAAGATCGCGACCGAATCTTATACACCCACTATTCCAACCGCGAATACATCATTTATCAGGCAAAAGGTGAGGATTTCACCCCGGTTGAGGTATCCCCCACGTCGGTGGATATGATCGCAGCCAGCTTGCCGCCGTTCAACCCGCGCCAACGGGATTTGGTGAACACCGGCCTGCGTTTGCTCGACAATAATTTTAAGGATGAAGAAGAAAGCCTTTCCTTAAAATCGAAGAAGTTCAAGCCTAAGTTCAGCCTTGAATACCTCGGCGGTAGTACAGGTATGGGCGTATACACCGGAAACAGTTCATTCGGCACCCAAACCGGCTTGGCAGGCGGCGTTGATATGCTGTTCGGCGATATTTTAGGCAACAACCAATTATATGCAGGTGTTGCTATGAACGGTGAGATCATCGACGCGGCTGGGCAATTATCCTATATCAACAGTAAAAACCGGATCAACTGGGGCATTAACCTTTCTCACATCCCCTATTATTCCGGCGGGGTATATTTACAGGACCCGTACTTTTACAATTACCCTACCCCAGTCAGGTATTTCAACGACGGCTCCAGTTTTAAAGGTTGGCAAAACGAACAATACGTGGAGCGCATTTTCCAGGAAAGGATTGGCGTTTTTGCTTCACACCCTTTTTCCGTCACTAAATGGGTGGAAGTTGGTGCAGCTTACGAATATTACAAACAGAGAGTTGATCGGTACACATACAACTATGTTTTCAACGCTAACGAAATATATCTGGGTCGCGCCGATGAGCGCCAGAAATTGCCGGGTGGCGATAAGCTCAACCTGACCAACGTCAATGCCGCTTTTGTAAGCGACAATTCATTTTTCGGCCTGACGGCTCCCTTACAAGGCCACCGTTACCGTATCGGTGTGGAGCAATATTTCGGAGATTACGACTTCACCACGCTGTTGGTTGATGCG
>JAEUUR010000511.1 GCA_016787465.1 Saprospiraceae bacterium
ATAGGCAAAAATCCCGGAGGTTGTGGGTGAAATATTTGTAAATTGACTACTTCCAGGCGGGGCATAAAATAATTTTCGATTGCTTAAAGAGAGAATGCCCCCTGCCGGAGTGATTTCGAAATCGCCTGAAGGTTCTGTCAAAATGCGATTCCAGTTTGCGCCTTTATTTGCCGTTTTCCAGATACCCGTGGGTAAGGAAACCATATACGATGAATCACTCAAAAACCTGATTTGCTCAACCGTTGGCTTATCAATACCTCGAGCAGAAAAGTTCATGGTCAGCCCGCCATCGGAAGATTTATGTAAAGCATCCAAAACGTTACAAAAAAAGGAACCATCTGTAAGTTGTACGTTGGGTATGAGTTCATGTTCAATCTCTCCAAGGGAAGAATGGAAAACCGTCCAGGTCAATCCATCGTCGTCTGAATAAAACAAATCTTCGTCGGCCGACATCAGAATTCTTCCTGAACTCAGGAAATGGTAACCGGTAATCGGTAAAAAATCACCAACGTGTACAAGTGGGCTGGAAGGGAGCTGTTGCCTTACTAATTCATTCACTAAATTCGGCGCCCCGGAAGCATTGTATAAGATAAAAGCCCCATCAGGCGTAATCATTTCCAGTTCATAATCTTGGCCTAAGCCGCGCTGAGTCCATGTTTGTCCATCGTCGGTTGAACGAAAAATTAAATTATTAGTGCCGTAGGCTTTCAAAACGATACTCTGGTCGGGAAAAATTTCCAAGTAAAGGCTGGAACTACTGATAAAACTCAGGCCATTCGGATAGACCGCTGCCCAGGTTTGTCCGCCATCCGTCGAACGAAAAAGGTTGTCGTTGCCGTAGGCAATTAACGTTCCGCTTGGCATTTCAACCAGTCTTAAAAAACTGCTTGTTGCATTGCTCAAAGGTGTCCAGGAAGCGCCTTCATTGTTTGATTTATGCCAAACATTGGACTTGTAATAAAAACCTCCTGCATGCCCGATTGTAAAAAAAGTAAAATCAAGGTCCGGATTGTCGGCAAAATGTGTGAGCGTTGTCCAGTTTTGGCCTTCATCGCCTGATCTAAAAATGGCTCTTTTAGTGGGGTGTTGAGCATATAGTGTACCTGATGGCAATTGAGTCAGTTGAACGGTTCCGCCCCAGGGTGGATGCACTTCATTCCAATAATCAGAAGGGTTTTGAGCTAAGCTACAAAACGTAAAAAAGACAAGTATTAGAAGGGAAATTATGGTGCTTCTCATTTCACACTGTATTTAACTTTTTTCGATGGTTCAAAAGTCAGTCGCTAATTTGGGAGTGCCAAAAACAAAATTTAGTGAATATCAATCTGTTTTGTTTATAAAACCATATGAATCAATGATATAATTTAAAATTTATCAATAAAAACAAGTTTTTAGGAATGGTTTTTGCACTCATTTTCATTACATTTCACTACTATTCGATGCTTCTTCTTCGCACCCTCCGCCATTTACCCTCCAAAGACCTCCGCTCCATCCGCCAATGGGTGCGTTGCGAACTGTTTAACAAAAGAGAAGATGTGATGCTTCTGTGCGATTACCTGGTTGATCACATTGGCAAAGCGAAAGACCGCGATTTGAGCCCGGAAGCGATGTGGAAAGCTGCCTGCCCCGGCAAACCTTTTGATGAAAAACAAATGCGGCACCTGGCGTCTTTTTTACTGGAAGAGATCAGGCAATACCTGGCCTGGTCGGAATGGCGCAACCACCCCGCCGACAGCCAACCCATGCTGCTCCGCGCCCTACGTAACCGAAACCTGGACTTCCTATTTGAAAAAGAACTGGACTCGGCCACTCAATCGCTGCAGGAACATCCGATCCGCGATGCCAGGTACCATTATTCAAAGTACCTGCTGCTCCAAGAAGAAGTGGAATATACATCGGGCAACGACCGCTCTGCCAAACTCAACCTGCAACCCTTGCCCGATGAACTGACCGTGTTTTATCTGTCCGAAATGTTGCGCCATGCCTGCCTGGCGCGGGTGCATCAATCGGTAGCCGGTCAGGCCTATAAAATTGAACTGATGGAGGTGATTCTGTCGAATGCCGGAAAAAAAACAATGCTTCAGGTGCCGGCCATAGCCGTTTATTACCACGCCTACCGCATGCTGGAGGCGCCGCAGGAAGACGAAGCCCTGGAACAACTCAAACAGGCCTTGTTTGAGCATGAAACCAGGTTTCCGCCAGAAGAAATGCGCGTTTTGTATCTCATGGCCATAAACGGCTGTATCCGGCGTATGAATGCCGGGCGTAAAAGTTATGTACGCGAAGCGTTTGAATTGTATAACGTCGCCCTGGAACGCAATTTTTTGAAGGAAAACGGGCGCCTGTCGGGCTTTACCTACAAAAACATCCTGCGCGTAGCAGCGGGCATGGGCGCCTACGAATGGGCCGAACAATTCCTCGAAACACAAAAAGCTGCACTGCACCCGCGCGAGCGCGAAAACTTGTACCGGTACAACCTGGCTTATCTATATTTTAAAAGGCAAGATTTTGCGCAGGCCATGCCGCTGCTTCAGCAAGTCGAACTCGACGATGTGCTCAACAACCTCGACGCCCGCCGCATGTTGTTGCAAACCTACTACCAATTAAAGGAATGGGAAGCGCTGGAATCCCTGTTTCAAAGCTTCGGCGCCTACCTCCGCCGGCAAAAAAACCTGGATTATCACCGCACCACCAACGAAAACCTCATTCACTATGCTAAACGACTCGTGGAAATTGATCGCCGCGACAAGCTCGCCCTGCTCGCGCTCCGCAATGAAATCAATTCCAGAAATGATATCGCGGAAAAGGGATGGCTGTTGGAATGTATTGACTAATGGCGAATTCGAGGCGTATGGAGCCACGAAAAAATTTTTGATGTAGTTGTTCACGCTTTTCTAACCAGGCGCATTCATACACATAACCCAATAAAAAACCTAATCCCACGAGCAGACGGCCGGGTCCCCGCCAATGGTTAAAAAGCCAAATAAAACCAACCCCTCCATCAAGCCTCAGCCCTTCCCTCTCCCGGAAGGGCTTATTGCATAAACAAGCGGTTTTCTTTGATGAACGCCGCTACCTCTATCGGCACAAGTGCTTCCCAACCCGGCAAGCCTTCCCGGATTTGGTGCAACACTTCTTTGTGGTGGATATTCAACACTTGCGGGTTGAATCCTTCAATATCGATAATGTTTTTATTATCGAGCAAGTACTGATATAAGAACCGGATAGCGGGTGAAACTTCCAGGTTTCGAGCATTCATCAGGCCGTTTTCATCACCGCTTTCTTCAGGCAATACGAGTGCAGGATAGATGTAAAACCGCACATTTTGAAGGAATATTTCGCCGAAAGCGCCAAGCAGGTTGCGCGGGTTATTGCGGCAGGTTTCAGTAACGATGCGCTGCAGTTTGCGCACACCCATGGCGATTCCGATACGGGGGATACGGTATTCAGAGAAATAAGCAATGAGTTGTTTGTGTTGCGAAAAGTTGGAAATAACGACAGTTTGGCCGAGGGTACAAAGCAACGTGGCCCGGTCGAGAAAATCGCGCTCATCGAGGTGCCCGTGCGCAATCAGGTTTTCAAGAGCGATCTCCGTCAGGAAAAAAACCTGATCGGAAGGGTCTGAAGCATCTTTTGTAAATTGGCTGTAGGCACATTTGGTCATATCCTGCTGAACCAAGGTGGGCGGACGGTAACTGCCCCTGGCAATCAGCACGGATTTTTTGTAAAGAAATTCGCCCGCGTGCACCGCCCTGCCTTGAGGGTTAAAAATAGCGATATCACTCAATCCGTTTTTGACTGTCCACAAACAAACGAGCCTGTTATCAATCTGTTCAAAATCGGGGCCCTCCAGTCGCACCATGTCAATTTGGACACGGTTGCGCAATTTATCCATCAGCGATCTGATCAGCATTTCGGGTTCCTGTGCGTAGCGAAAACACGCGTAAATCATGTTCACCCCAAGGATACCGACAGCCTGTTGCTGGAGCCTGTTGTCCTGATCGAGCAACCTCACATGCAGCACCAGATCATTGGGTTTATGCCAGGGCTTCAGTTGGAATCGCAGGCCAAGCCATCCGTCGCCTTTGATTGTTTTTTGAAAATTAATAGCGGCCACCGTATCAGCGAAGGCAAAGAAATTTTCTTGCGGACGTTCGCTACGCAGGCGGTTTTCCATCAAACCGTATTCGTGGTCGAGCATTTGATACAAGCGGTGTTCACATACGTAACGCCCTTTCCCCTTTTCTTCAACGCCGTAAATCTCGTCGCTCACGGTTTTATCGTAGGCGCTCATGGATTTGGCAATAGTACCGGCAGCCGCGCCTACCTGAAAAAAATATCGCGCCACTTCCTGGCCCGCCCCGATTTCAGCAAAAGCCCCATAAATACGCTCGTCCAGATTGATTTCCAGCGCTTTTTGTTCAGTTTCAAGAATATGATGTTTCATGAATTGTTTCGATTGATTCGATTGATCCGAATATTGATTATTAAAAAATCTGTTCAATCCCCTAATCCGGCCAATCCGCGATTCAAGCCCCGTTTTTCGATCGGTTCAATCATTTATTCCAGGTTATTTTTTCTGAAACCGGCGTTCTTTTTGCCGGCAACTCAGGCATTTCATGCCAGCCGAGGTAAAAAAGCCCAAGGCATTGTTGCCCTGCAGTCAGGTTAAAAAAATCAGAAGATTCCAGGGCAGCTTTGGGTGTGCTCCAATAACATCCCAGTCCAATTTCAGTGCAGGTAAGCCACATATTTTGAACGGCCATCGCTACGGCAGCTATTTCTTCCCATTCCGGCACGCCTTCATTCGGATCGCGCTGCATGATGATGGCGATAACTGCCCCGGCACGTAATGGATTTTCACCGCTTTTTTGCATCTTTTCTTCGGAAAACTGTGCTTCGGGCGTGTGCTTCTTGTAATATGCCGCAAGCATATCGCCTAACCGTTGTCGGCTCGCCGCATCGTGAAACACCTGGAAACGCCAGGGTTCCGTCAGTTTGTGAGTAGGAGCGTGGTTGGCATTTTCAAGCAGTGTTTCTATAATTTCTTTATCGATCGGGCGGTCAGGCATGTAGCTTTTGGGAAAAATCGCCCTTCTTCTGCGTATGATGTTCGATATAAACTCCATTTTCAGGTGATTGATTTGGCTCAAAAATACGAAAGTGCCGCATTTTACATATTTGAACAATATTTGAACAATGAATGAGCAATCACCCTCACAACAATGCCTTTACCTTTGTGTTATAATTCAACATGTTTTGATTTTATCACTTTCCCATATTTAATTTTCCCGCCAACAGCATGCCCTGTTGAACAAAATTTTGACATCGCCATGAACGCAGAAGCTTTTTTAAACGAATTGATCAGCGCCTGGAACGCGCACAGCAAGCAACGACTACTGGATATGTACCATCCCGATTTTGATGGACAAGACCTCTCGGAAGGTAAACACGCTGGTGGAAAGCGGGATGCAGAACGAATGATCGATTATATCCTCAACGCGTTCCCGGATCTGGAAATGCGCCTGCTCGAATGGGGCATCGATGGTGAAAATGTGTTCTTTTTCTGGGAAGCAACCGGCCATCAACGCGGAACATTAATGAATATCCCGCCTACCGGCAAACAATGCAGATTTATCGGATCTACGTTTTTTGGACTTAAAGAAGGAAAAATCATCCGCAGCCGACGCATCTGGGACGTAGCAACCATGCTGCGGCAAATTGGGTTGTTGCCGGAACCTTCGACCGAACAGTATTTTTAACGTCGTCGACGTTAATCCGATTTTATTTTTTTAAATAATTTTCCTGGAAGAATTCGCGGTATCCGTCGAGTGTTTTGTTTTTCAGAATACGCCGGTAGTTTTCCTGCGTTACCGAAAAGAATTCTTTATTGTATGTTTTTTTAGCCGTTTCTCCGAGGAAATCTTTTCTGTTGCTGACCTCTTCGTAATACCGCATCGCTTGCTCCTTGCTGTCGAATTTCCGGATAACGATAATCGGCGTGCTGGTATCGGTGCCAAGGAAAATATTTGAAATGCGGAGTTGTTCGAGTTTGTGGTTTTCCCGGTTGTAATCCGAAACGGCCGATTTCACATCATCCAGGCGTACATTATCGCCTTTGAGCGAAATAATAAAGTAGTGCAGTTTATCGTCTTCACGGGTAAACGCATCATCGATCGGAGTGGTTTCCGTTTTTTTCTTGTCGTCCGTTTCAAAACCTTTGCAGCTCAACAAGCGGGCAATTTCCCTGGCACGTGTAGCTTCGGCGCTGTTCGGATACCGGCTGATCACTTCACCCAGCGCCGCACAATAGGCATCATTCCCGTTGAGATTACCTACACACAGCGCGCTTAATAACGCAAACTTGACTACCAGGGGATTTTGGGAACCGAATTTTTTAGGCGCTTCCAGACATCGATCATACGCATCTTTGTAGACGCCATTCTGGAACAAAGTGAAGGTTTCCTCATAATACTTGTTCAGGTCGCGTTCCTTTTCTTTCGAAGCATTGAGGAAATTCGGGTCGGTCAGCGCGCGCGCGAAGGCGCTGTTTGGATATTTGCCTTTTAATTTTTCGAGGTAAAATTTGGCCCGGTCAGCATTCGTCAGGTCGTTATGTGCCAGGTAACAGTAATACCAGGTTTCTTTTTCATACCTGGCGGTATCCGGGTAGCGGGTTTGGAGCTCTTCGAGTGTGCTCACGCAGCGCACATTGTGCTGAAGTTTATCGCGGAACAACGTACCCAATTGAAACATCGCTTCATACGTTGCCAGGTGGAGAACGGTAAGTTCATCTTCCGTTTTAGGAATGTTGGCAAAAATATCCTTTAGAGCTACATCTTCCGGGCTTTCGGTTTGAGTGCTGTCGATGCCTGCGAGGCCATCGGTTGCCGACGATATCCGGTTACTTCTACGCCAGTTATCTTCCAGTTTGCGGTCGCCCCAGGCTTTATTAAAGTCTTTTTTGCCTTTTTTGACAAATGCTTCATTATAAAAATAGAATGAAGATGCACGTTGGCCGGCCTGTGGTGTGAGGGCTTTGATTGCATTGGCAGTTGAAGCAGGTTTAGCAGCTGCCTTGGCCGCCGCTGCGGCTTCGCGTTGTTTTTTCAGCGCTTTACCAAACTCTTTGCGCTGTTCAGGGTTCATGTTGAAAATCCGGACAATGCTGTCGTTGGCGGCAATGGTTTGGATCAGGCGTGCGATATCCTTCAGGTTGTTGGCGTAATCCGTAGCGCGTTTGAAACGTTCGTCGGTAGCAGCCAATACAGTCAGGGTGCTGTCGTAGTAATTTTTTGCCTGCACAAATTCTTCGGCTTCAAAATAAAGATCCGCCAGTTTGAGATAAGATTCAGCGCGTTGTGGGTTGTTACCCTGGTTATAATTGAGTGATTTGCGCAGGAAAGCAATACCATCCTGCTTACGATTGTCCTTGAGTGCTATGGTTGCAAGGGTAAAATAAATCTGATCGCGGTAATCGAGGTTTTTATCGTCTTTGAGCATCCGCTCCAGGGTTTTGGTAGCATCGGCGCTGGCAATTTTACCATTCGCCCAACCCGCAAAAGTTTGTTGAAGGCGAGCGTTAAATTCCATATCGTATTTCGGGTTGCTGCGCAACACTTTGTCGTAAGCTGCAAAAGCCTGTTCATATTGACCGGCCCGGTCGTATATCTGAGCCAGGATAAAAGCCAGTCGAGCGCGTTTCCGTTTGTTTTTAGTCAGGTCGATGGCTTTTTTCAACGGATCAATGGCCTTTTCATATTTTTTCTGTTTGATGAAAAGGTGCGCTTCGGCGGTGTAAAGCTCGTCGTGCAAACTTTTGGGCAAGTAACTGTCTTCCCAGATGTTCCTGAAATGAAATTCGGCTTCATCATAGTTTTCGCGTTCCGTGAGTGTTCTGCCATACCAGATCATGGAAAGCGGGAAAGCGTTTGTGCGGCCCAATGGTTCGGCATAAGGATTAGGGCCACCGATTTTCAATTCCGGCTGTG
>JAEUUR010000538.1 GCA_016787465.1 Saprospiraceae bacterium
TGCGCGCATCGATGGTTGGGCCGTTGGAATTGTGATGAATAACCGTCAAATAATTAAAAATGCCAAAGGGGAAATTCAATTTGGCGGTGTCATTTATTCCGATTCTGCTGACAAGGCGACACGTTTCATTCTCAACTGTAATCAGAAAAAAATTCCGTTGGTATTCCTGCACGATGTGACCGGCTTTATGGTGGGAACACGTTCCGAACACGGCGGCATCATTAAAGACGGCGCCAAAATGGTGAACGCTGTTTCCAATTCAACTGTCCCCAAATTTTCCATCATTATCGGAAATTCTTACGGTGCAGGGAATTATGCCATGTGTGGGAAAGCATATGATCCTCGGTTGATTGTCGCATGGCCCAGCGCTAAAATAGCTGTGATGGGAGGCGATCAGGCTGCCAAAGTGCTCACCCAAATTCAGGTTCAATCCTTAAAAGACAAGGCTGCGGAACCCGATCCGGAAGCCGAAAAAGCCTTGTTCGAAAAAATAAAAGCCCGGTACGAATCACAAACCACCCCTCAATATGCCGCCGCAAGGCTTTGGGTGGATGCGATCATCGACCCACGTGATACCAGGCGATGGATCAGCATGGGGATCGAAGCGGCCAATCAGGCGCCGGTTGAAAAATTTAATGTTGGCACCATTCAAGTTTGACGTTTTGATTTCGCCAGTTCTACAAAAAGACCTCGATCAATTGCGCTCCTTTGCGGAATTCACATTCCGATATGCGTACGAACACATGAACGATCCGGTGCAATTCGAAGCGTATTGCACCGAGTTCTTTAGTGAGGAGCAGTGGCTGAAAGAATGGCAACACCCGGATTCCGAATTTTGGTGGATTTGGATAAAAGGACAACTTGCCGGATATTTGAAATTAAATTTTGACAACCACCAGCCCACACTTCAAAATCTGAACACCATACAGATAGAACGCATCTATGTCGCACCCGACTTTCAAAGCAAAGGGGTAGGGTTACAATTGATGGAGTTTTCCGAGAAAAGGGGAAAAGAAAAGGGCTGTGCATGGATTTGGCTGAGCGTCTGGCAAAAAAATCCCAGGGCCGTCCGGTTTTATGAGCGATGCGGTTATGTCATTTGCGGAACTGAAATATTTCCGGTAGGTGATGATCCGCAATTGGATTGGGTCATGAAAAAAGCTTTATAGCGTGGCTTTGAACAACCTGGAGCCAACAATCATTTAAAAATCAAAATTTTACCCTTATTCAAATCATCAAAATCATATAAATCACAGAATATGACATACACTACACTAAAAAGCAACTTTTTGTACGCCATTCATTTGTTGGGTGTATTCGCAACCTGGGTGCTGCCATTTCTGGTAACCTGGAAGCTTGGTGTGGCCGTTTATGCTACCGTCATGATCCAATTCGCTGTTTTTGGAAAATGCCTCCTCAATGAACACCACGGTTTGCAAGAAGATGGCGAACGAATATTTTACACCGACGTGATTGAACGCCTGGGCTTTAAACCCAATCCTCGCCTGGTAAAAACGATCGTTCGTAAATGGCTATACCCAAGCCTGGCTGCCGTGGCTATTATCTGGCAAGTAGTGCTCGGCAATGAGCCACTTTGGTTTTAAATACAAACTTACTTGATGTTGGTAACAGCTTCCGGCCGCTTGATCGATTTGTCGGCCCCGGTCGTGATGGGCATTTTGAACATCACACCCGATTCTTTTTTCGACGGCGGGCAACATTTTGATGTCGACGCCGCATTGAGGCAAGCAGAAAAAATGCTCAGGGAGGGCGCCGCTTTTCTCGATCTTGGCGGCGCATCTTCTCGCCCCGGCGCGATCGAGGTGTCGGAATCCGAAGAGTTGAGCCGCGTGATTCCTGTGGTAGAAACAATTATCCGAACATTTCCCGACGTCTTAATTTCAATCGATACCTGGCGGGCGCGTGTAGCGCGTGAGGCTGCCTTGGCTGGCGCTTCCATCATCAACGATATCAGCGCTGGCAGGATGGACGCTCAGTTGTTCCCCACCGTAGCTGAACTAAAATTGCCCTATGTCTTGATGCACATGCAAGGAACGCCAAGCAACATGCAAAAAGCGCCTGAGTATGAAGATGTGGTGACAGAAGTGCTCGATTTTTTGATCACTAAAATAGCCGAGCTCCATGCGTTGAATATTTACGATATCATCCTGGATCCAGGTTTTGGATTTGGGAAAAGTGTAGCCCACAATTTTGAACTTTTAAAAAACCTGCACGTATTCAGCACAGTCACCGGATTACCCGTGTTAGCCGGAATATCAAGAAAATCAATGATTTGCAAGACCTTGGGTATAAAACCGGCAGACGCCCTGAATGGCACAACAGCGCTTCATATGGTTGCTTTGCAACAAGGCGCCTCTATCCTGCGTGCTCATGATGTAAAAGAGGCTGTAGAAGTGATTCAATTGTGGAAGGCGCTGAACTAAGGTTGTTCTTCCGGCTTTTCTCCCCAGATATTGGCGTCAAAACGGTCGGGGTCGTCCGGGCTAAAATCTTTGGGCTGTGCGATGGCCTTAATCATAGGCAATTTCACCCATTCATATTCAGGGGTAGAAACAGCGCCAATTCTCAAAAAACCGCCGGAAGCTTTTGCGGTTTCTTCAGCCAGTCCAATCAGGCCTTTGTAGATTAAATAGGCGATTTTGTGGTCGAGACTCGATAAAATCGGGTTTAACTCAGACAGCCTCCGTTTAATTTCTTCATTTCTTTTTGACACATCAACGGGTAAAGAATTTAATTCATGTTGCAATTTTACCCAAAAACTTTCAGCTACAACCCTGTAGTAATCCTGAAGCTCAGGCCTGCCGGAAAAACTTCGGGCGCGCAACAATTTTTCAGACCACGTCCGTTCTTCTCCGTCGAGGTTATTGTCGGATGCGCCTATCAAAATTGTGACCAGTGCAGGGGCATCGAGTAATTTTTCTAGTGATTCCTGAGTAAGCTGTTTGAATGGTTCCATCCGGCTCGTTATATTTTGCGGCGAAGTTAGATCATGTTTA
>JAEUUR010000549.1 GCA_016787465.1 Saprospiraceae bacterium
CACGTCGAGTGCAGTGAGTCCGTAACGTGCGATGTCGGCATTGATCGAGCCATCGCCTTTGATTTGTGCAATATCGCGAATTCGGCGCAGCAGCGCGTTGGCGATACGAGGTGTTCCGCGGCTACGCCGGGCAATTTCCAGGGCGCCCTCCTGTGTGATTGGAATTTTCAAAATAGCGGCAGAACGGTGCAAAATCCGCTCTAAGGTTGCCACGTCGTAATAGTCGAGCAGGCAATTGATTCCGAAACGCGCACGAAGGGGGGAGGTCAGCAGACCCATTCGGGTGGTGGCGCCAATGAGGGTAAAAGGATTAATGGTAATTTGAATGCTGCGCGCATTGGGGCCCGAATCGATCATGATATCGATCCGGTAATCTTCCATCGCTGAATACAGGTATTCTTCCACCACGGTGTTCAGTCGGTGAATTTCATCGATAAACAGCACGTCGCCCGGTTCGAGGTTGGTGAGCAGGCCTGCCAAGTCGCCGGGTTTTTCAAGCACCGGGCCGCTGGTCATTTTCAGCGATGCGCCCAGTTCATTGGCGATAATGTGCGACAATGTGGTTTTTCCCAGTCCCGGAGGGCCGTGCAACAGCACATGATCCAGGGCGTCGCCGCGTTGTTTGGCGGCTTCGATAAAAATGTACAGGTTGTCAACGATCTTTTTTTGGCCGCTGAAATCGTCAAGATGCTTCGGGCGAAGCGCCTTTTCAACCAGTATTTCTTCACCGGTTTCCGGATCGTTGGCTAAATTTTTGGACAAGGGAAAATTGAAGTTGAATCTTTAGAAAATAAGGGGCAATCAGTTGCCCGTCTGGGTGATGCAAATTTCAAATTAATTGTTTGAAAAAACAAGAAAAAACATTTAATTCGTTTCAATTTGCCAAAAAAGTAGAATTTCGCCGTCAAACAAAAGCCGCTGATGGAAGTCATTTTCACGCACAATTACCAACCCGATTTGTTGGTTTGGGGGGTTCGAATGGGTGAACCTGTGGTTGCCTTAACCGGGCTTATGATTACATTTTTTGCGGTGTACGCATGGCGAAGGCTTACCAAAGCGCCTTTGCAAGACGATGTAACCAGGTTATCCAGGTTCTTTTTTCTATTCACCGGCGTGTCAACTTTGATCAGTGCCGTGGTTGGTCATATATTTTTGTATGCCCTGCCATTTGCCTACAAGTTACCTGGTTGGATGAGTGGGATTATTGCCATCTCCGCATTTGAACAGGCTTCAATCGTTCATGCGCGACCTTTTACGGGCCATCGGCTCAGCAAAGCGCTTACCTGGTTTAACATCCTGAAACTCACGGTTGCCGTTTGGTTGATTTGGAGTACGTTGTGGTTCCCCTGTGTTGAAATCCACGCTGCGCTCGGATTTTTATGCATCATCGGGCCGCTGGAAGCCTACCGTTGGTTGAAAAAAGGATTGAAAAGCGGGCGTAAAATGTGGCTGGGTATTGCCTGTTTATTTTTTGCCGTGCTGACGCACCTGCTTGAAATTTCCATCAGCAAATGGTTTGGCTATTTTGACATCGCCCATTTGATCATGTGCGGCGCAATCTGGTTTTTTATGCTGGGGGTAGAAGCCGGTGCAAAGGAGCGGCTCAAGTCAATTGAAGGTGATGCAAACCCAGGCTGAACGATTGTTCCATAATGGACACAATCTGATGAAAAACCTGGTCATTTTTTTGAAAATCACCGTCATTCAGCTCTAAAATTACCACCGGAGTTTCGGTTTCCTGTTTCAAATAAGCCAGATATGCAGATTGAATTTCTTCGAGATATTCCGCGCTGATACTTTGCTCATAACCGCGCCCTCTTTTTTTTATCTGGGCAAGTAAAACATCCACCGGCCGATGCAGGTAAATGAGCAAATCCGGTTTGGGAAAGGTGGAATTCAACACGTGAAACAAGCGCTGAAACAGCCTGAATTCTTCTTCGCTGAGGTTGTTTTTTGCAAAAAGCAGGGTTTTTACGAAAAAATAGTCGGCTACCGTGAACGGTACAAAAAACTCGGGGCGACTGAAATGTTCCAGCAGTTGTTTATGCCTTTCGGTCATAAAAAACAACTCTACCGGGAAGGCATACCGTTCCGGTTGTTCGTAAAACGGGGGAAGAAACGGATTGTCGGTGAATTGCTCCAACAGCAAGGCACAGCCGTACCTTTGCTCCAGGCGCTGACACAGGGTGGTTTTGCCTGCGCCGATATTCCCTTCAATCGCAATAAAACGGTATGGAAAGCTCATGAGATATCCAACATGACCACATCGTTAGGGTCGCGACATTCCATGAACAACTCGTCGATAGGTTTCTTGAGTACCGGATGCTCCAGATCCGCTGCAATTTCAAGCAATGGCGCTAAAATGAACATCCGGTTATGCAACTCCGGATGCGGGATTTCCAATCCTTTGTCGCGCACGATTCGTTTTCCGTAAAAAAGAATGTCAATGTCGATGGTTCGAGGGCCCCACTTTTCTTTGCGTTCGCGGCCCAGGTCCTTTTCAATTTTTGTAATATCCTCCAGCAAATCGCGCGGGTCGTTGATGGTATTGATCATAATCACCTGGTTCAGGAAAGGTTCCTGATCGACTTTTCCCCAGGGTTGAGTTTCGTAAATCTTGCTTTTTCGTGCGATTTTACCAATTCCTTTGTGAATGAGCCCGGCGGCGGTGCGCAAATTAGCCAAACGGTCGCCCATGTTGCTTCCAATGGAAAGATACACGTTGATATACTTTTTGGGTTGCATGGGCGGCGCCATCGGTTTTGCCGTTTCCTGTTGTTTCGGCGGGGTCGGTTTTCCTCGTTTTCCTGAATCTGCCTTGGGTGGTCGCTCGTTTTTCATGATGCTGCTTTATGAGACGCAAAAGTAGGTGTTTATTGTGGGATCTCAACACCTTTCAATGATGACTGCATATCCCTGCCCTACCCCGATACACATGGTAGCCAGGGCATATCTTTTTCCGGTGAGGGAAAGTTCCAGGGCTGCGGAATACAAAATACGTGCGCCGCTCATACCCAACGGGTGGCCCAGGGCAATAGCGCCGCCGTTGGGGTTGATGCGCGGGTCGTCGTCGGTTAGCCCCCATGCGCGTATGCACGCGAGCGACTGCGCGGCAAACGCCTCGTTCAACTCGATGACGTCCAGGTCATTCAAGGTTAAACCTGCCTTTTGCAAGGCTTTTTCAGTGGCCGGCACCGGTCCGATCCCCATGATGCGCGGCTCTACCCCTGCTACCCCCATCGATACGATACGGGCGAGCGGGCGAAGGCCGTATTTTTCCACTGCGGCTTCCGAGGCCAGCAAAAGCGCTGCGGCGCCGTCGTTCAGGCCCGAGGCATTTCCGGCAGTAACAGTGCCATCTTTGCGAAAGGATGGGCGCAATTTGGCCAACCCTTCAAGGGTGGTGCCTGGTTTCACAAATTCATCCTGATCGAAAATCAGCGCGTCGCCCTTCTTTTGTGGAATTTCAACCGGGGCGATTTCTTTGGAAAACCTGCCGTTTTTTTGCGCCGAAGCGGCTTTTTGCTGGGAACGGAAGGAGAACAAATCCTGATCTTCCCTGCTGATGCCGTCGCGGTCGGCCAGGTTTTCAGCCGTTTCCCCCATGGCATCGGTGCCATAAAGTTGCTGCATGGCCGGGTTGATAAACCGCCAGCCAAAGGAGGTATCGAACATCTGCGCATCCCGCCCAAAAGCGCTGCTGGTTTTTGAAATCACCCAGGGTCCGCGGGTCATATTCTCCACGCCGCCGGCAAGCACCAATTCCGCATCCCCGGCGTAAATCGCACGCGCTGCATCGACGGCCGCCGACAAGCCCGATGCGCAAAGGCGATTGACCGTTTGCGCCGGAACATCCACCGGCAAACCAGCCAGCAGGGTTGCCATGCGAGCTACATTGCGGTTGTCTTCACCGGCCTGATTGGCACAGCCAAAAATGGCGTCTCCAATCAAACGGGGGTCCAAATTTGGGAATCGCTCCATCAATCGACGGATCACCAAGGCCAACATATCGTCGGCACGAACGGTGGATAAGGTACCGGTGAAATTCCCAATGGGTGTGCGAACGCCGTCTACGAGAAAAACTTGCATGCTGGAGGTTGGAGGTTGGAAATTGGAAATTGGAAATTAGAAATTGGAAATTGGAAATTAGAAATTAGAAATTGGAAATTAGAAATTGGAAATTGGAGGTTGGAAATTATTCAAGCACTTCTTTCGAGGTGCGGTAGGCGGTTCCTTTGAATAAAGCCAGTATTTCGCCGGCTTCATTGGTGGTGGTGATCTGGTACACACTGGTTTTATTGCCCAGGTGCAATTCTTTGGCTTCCACCGTCAGCAAATCGCCTTCTTTCGCCGATTTGGTGAAAGTAATCGACACGTCGAGCGCGAGGGAA
>JAEUUR010000605.1 GCA_016787465.1 Saprospiraceae bacterium
GCCGAACGGAACCAACTGGGCATGGGCGATTATCCAAAACCTGTCGTAAAAATTGAAAAGTGGATCGGTTAAGTCGTTATCTTTCGAATCATCAAATTGAACACTTTGGATCCTCACCGGCCGCCCTAATTTTAACCAGAAGGTGGTTGTAAAATTTAATCCCTAAAATGAGGTAATCACTCTGTGAAATCCTGCAAATCCATAAAATCTGTGTTTACCTTTGCGGCCTTCAAAACTAAAGCTATTGGGAAGCCATGTCCGCAAACAATCATAAACCCCTCAAGTCAGCCCTCGTCTCTGTTTATTCCAAAGTAGGCCTGGATCCAATCATCCAAAAACTCCACGAACTGGGCGTTCAATTGTACAGCACCGGAGGTACTCAAACCTATATCGAAAAACTCGGAATTCCTGTCACCGCCGTCGAATCACTCACCGGCTATCCAAGCATCCTCGATGGACGGGTAAAAACCCTGCACCCTGCCGTTTTCGGCGGTTTGCTGGCCCGACGTGAACCCGGCCACCTCGGCCAGCTCGCCCAATACAATATCCCTGAAATCGACTGCGTCATCGTCGACCTCTATCCCTTCGAAGATACCGTTGCCGCTACAGACGATGAAAACACCATCATTGAAAAAATAGACATCGGCGGCGTATCCCTGATCCGTGCAGGTGCCAAAAACTGGCGCGATGTCACCGTGGTTGCCTCCCAGGAGGAATACGCCTTGTTTCACGAACTTCTGGTGAACCAACAGGGATCCTTTAACGACGACAATCGCCGTGAGTTCGCCCGCCGGGCTTTTAAAGTAACGTCCAATTACGACACCGCCATCTTCAACTGGTTCAACGACGGCGTAGCGGATATTTCATTCAAACATTCCATTCATCGTTCCGACATCCTGCGCTATGGCGAAAACCCGCACCAAAACGGCGTTTTTTACGGCGATTTTGACAAAGTGTTCGACAAACTGAACGGCAAAGCCATTTCCTATAACAACCTGGTGGATATCGATGCTGCCGTGCAACTCATGCGCGAATTCCAGTTGGGCAAACCGTGTTTTGCCATCCTTAAACACACCAATGCCTGCGGTGTGGCCCAACGCGACACACTGACCGAAGCCTGGAAAGCCGCACTAGCCTGCGACTCAACCTCCGCTTTCGGCGGCATTTTCGTGACCAATACCCGTGTTGATCTGGCTACGGCCAAAGAAATCAACCAGTTGTTTTACGAAGTGCTCATTGCGCCTGAATTCGATGCCGATGCACTGGAATTGCTCCAGAAAAAAGAACAACGGATTCTCCTCAAAATCAAATCCTTCGAGGTAGCCAAACGATCCTTCCGCAGCCTGCTCAATGGTGTGGTGGAACAAGATACCGACCTCAAAACAGAAACCGAGGCCGACCTGAAACTCGTTACCGCCAAACAACCGACACCCGACGAAACGGAACAATTGCTCTTCGCCGCCAAATGCTGCAAACACCTTAAATCCAACGCCATTGCCCTGGTAAAAGACAGCCAGCTCATCGGCATGGGATGCGGGCAACCAAGCCGTGTGGATGCATTGCGGCAGGCCATTGCCAAGGCCAAATCCTTCGGATTCGATTTACAAGGCGCCGTCATGGCCAGCGATGCCTTTTTCCCGTTCCCGGATTGTGTTGAAATCGCCCATGAAGCCGGCATCACTGCCGTGATCCAGCCGGGAGGCTCCATGAAAGATCAGGATTCTGTCGATGCCGCCAATCAACGCAACATGGCGATGGTGATGACCGGCGTGCGGCATTTCAGGCATTGATCAGCGTTTGACAAAGGCAGATCGTTTAATCAATTTGACGATGGGCGACATTTACAGGTGCTTTTGCCACCATTTCAACCGTCATTTTCAACCATTTGTCCAAAGTTTTGTCATTTCCCGTTGCAAATGCGGATTTTTCGAGGCCATTTCAGGAGCAAGACTCATTGATTGCACTTCGCATGCCGCATTTTGATCAAATGATGCACCTGAAACAGGTGAACCTTTTTCTAACATTCCTTAAACAGTCAACACACCACACATGAAACGACTGATCCTTTTGGGCCTTTTGGCCATGTTCCTTTCGCCAATCATGGCACAAGACTACCCGGTTTATGACCCCGCATCCATTGATGTACCTTACAAAAAATTCAACCTGCCGAACGGCCTTCGATTGCTGGTTCATGAAGACCACAAAGCGCCGATTGTTGCAGTAAATGTCTGGTACCACGTCGGTTCCAAAAACGAAAAACCCGGTAAATCCGGCTTTGCTCACCTGTTCGAACACCTGATGTTCAACGGCTCTGAAAATTTCAACAAAGATTATTTCCAGGCGCTTGAAGCCATTGGTGGCACCGACCTGAACGGCACCACCAACGAAGACCGCACCAATTATTTCCAAAACGTACCGGTTGGCGCACTCGATCAGGTGCTTTGGCTCGAAAGCGATCGCATGGGCCATTTGCTCGGCGCTGTTGACCAGGCCAAGTTGGATGAGCAACGCGGCGTCGTTCAAAACGAAAAACGCCAGGGTGAAAACCAACCTTATGCGCGCGGCTGGGATATCATGCAAAAAGAAGCGTACCCGCCACATCACCCGTACGGGCATACTGTTATCGGTGAAATGGAAGACCTCAACGCTGCCGCCCTCACCGACGTGCATGAATGGTTCAAATCTTACTACGGTGCTGCAAATGCCGTATTGGTTGTTGCAGGCGACATCACCGCCGAAGTAGCTTATGAAAAAGTGCTGAAATACTTCGGCAACATTCCTGCCGGCCCGGTTATTCAACGCCCGGAAGTTGACGTTGCCAAACGCACCGGCGCTAAACGGGTACACTACCAGGATCGCGTGCCTGAATCCCGCATTGTGATCTCCTGGAACACACCGGAATGGGGCAATAAAGAAAATACTGCGCTCGACCTGGCCTCGATGGTGCTTGCCAGTGGCAAAAACAGCCGTTTGTTCAAAAAACTGGTGTACGAAAAACAAATCTGTACCTCTGCATCCTGCTTTAACGGCCCTTCTGAAATCGGCGGCTCCTTCACCGTCATGGCCAACGTCAAAAAAGGCAAAACGGTGGAAGAAGTCGAAGCTGCGATTTATGAAATCCTGAACGACTTTATGAAAACCGGCCCGACCGAAGAAGAGCTGAAACGTGTAAAAGCTTCCTATTTCGCCGGATTCATCAAAGGCCTCGAACGCATCGGCGGTTTCGGCGGCAAAAGCGACCTGTTGGCTGAAAATGAAGTATACGGCGGAAACGCGGACTTCTACAAAACCTACAACATCTGGCTGAACAATACCTCCGCCAAAGAAGTGCAAATGAGCGTCCAAAAGTGGTTGTCCGATGGCTCAATCACCATGATCTGCGATCCGTTCCCGGAATACAGCACCACCGGTCAAGAGGCCGATCGGAGCCAAGTGCCTGCCGTCGACACCAAAGTAGCTGCCAGCTTCCCCGATTTACAGCGTGCCACCCTGAAAAACGGGGTGAAAGTTGTGCTTGCTCGCAGAACAGAAAGCCCCACCGTTTCAGCCAGCCTGATGTTCGATGCCGGATACTGCACGGATAAATTCGGAGGCAAACTCGGTTTGGCTAAATTGGCCATGGACATGCTCGATGAAGGCACTAAATCGTTGAACTCCCTGCAAATCAACGAACGCCTGCAATTGCTGGGCGCCAGCCTGAACACCTTCAGCGACCTCGACAATTCGTACGTCAATCTGAACACCCTTAAACAAAGCCTCGACCCAAGCCTCGACCTGATGGCAGACATCGTTCTGAATCCCTCATTCCCTGAAAACGATTTCAAACGCCTGCAAACACAACAGGTGAGCGGCATCCAGAACGAGAAGAAAAACCCGCAAAGTATG
>JAEUUR010000646.1 GCA_016787465.1 Saprospiraceae bacterium
TGATCCCATATGGCCGGTTCCCTGAGCCAACCTGGTTACGGTGGCGTTAACCGGATCAAATTTATACACCGCATTTTCTACATAGATTTCAGGGTTGCCGTCGGCATCAAAATCTGCGAATGCAGGGCTCGAAATTTGATCGTTTACCAAGGTAGTGGATTCCGCAACCAAATTCATTGGCGGATTGGCGCCCGGTTGGTAATTTGAAAACACCCTGATTTTTCGATCGGCGCAAACCACCACTAATTCAGGTTTACCATCATTGTTCAGGTCTGCAACAGCCAGGACGCCGCCACTCACGGTGGTTTCTCCGGGTACAGCCAACACATCGGGATTGGCTGCATTTGAGCCATTGCCTTTGTATATCAACACATTGTTCGAAAATGTAGTGTTTTCAGGGTTACTGGATACCAAAATTTCTACTTCCGGTCCATTTTGAGGGTCCAGGTTGGCTACAATTGACTTACCTGTATTTGTGACCGGGTTGCCCGGCGTATTCCAAGCAAGCCGGCCGGTCAGGTTGTTTACGGTTTCTGTTGGCGTGCAATCGGCGCCGTTGAAACACTGACAATCTTCGTCGTAACAATCCACATAGCCGTCTTCGTCGTCATCGAGGCCGTTGTCGCAAAATTCGATGCATGGCGAAGGGGTGGTGCAAAAAGCTAGTAGTTCAATGCTGTTCTGGTACTGGCCCGTCGTCAGGCTTCCATTGAGCGGCGTAAGCGGAATATTCAGCAAGGTGTACTGAAAATCCGATACGAGCACGGTTGCCGGAGAAGCCTGGATATTGGAATAGTTAACACCTGCGCACTGAAGCGGTTTGCCGGTCGGATCCAGTTTAAACAGGAAGAGTTCTTTTGAATAGTTAGTGGAACGCACCACCCCCACCATTTCGTCGTTGTTATCTACAATATCATCCATGTACCCCGGCTGGTTGACGTCTTCCACAAACTCAGGTTCGCCGTTTTCAGACCATGCCGTCCATTTGGTTGCCGCTGAGGCATACCTGTTCATTTGCAAATAACCGCCATTGGGCCTGGTTTTGAGGTTGTGAATATGGCTGTAATCATGGGAATAAACTTTGTTTTCTGTTTTAGCCCAAACTACGTTTCCCTGCGTATCCCCCTTTAAAATAAAGTATTTGTAAGGCTCTTCATAAATGTTATAGTGTTCTATCCCACTTACAACAAATTCGTCGTTTTCGTTGATATCAATGCTGAAAAAGGCAATTTCATTATCTGTTGGCATGGTGTATTTTTTACAGAAAACCATGTTTCCATTGGCATCGAAACGCAAAACAATGCCTCCGGCAGCTCTGTAATCATTGATGTATTCCTCTGCATAACCGGCCAGCCAAAACCCATCGTTGTCGCCGGCAGCAGTTGCCCAGCCTACTTTTGCAATTCCTTCCGGGAATCCGTACACCTTCGTCCATGCGATGGTTCCGTTGCTTAAATATTTAACCAAATTCAATCGATCCAAACCATTCGAGCCCCCACCGTTTGAATAAGCTACCGCCCCATCGCCGACATTGATCGTCCGGAACTCCACCGATCCGCTCGGCAGGGCCAGTGTTTTTGACCACGCAAGCGTCCCGTTTTCATTGATTTTAAACATGTTATGTGAGTCGTGCGAGAATAGCACACTTCCATCATCGAGTACGGTCATATCCTCTACCCCATTGTATGGTACGTTTACCAGCGTTTGCCACATTTTATTCCCCGCCGGGTCGAAACGCGACACCAGACCTCTGGGAGCAATGTAGGTGACGTTGTACATGCCACCGTCTGATCGATATCCAGGCGCGCTGTGATAGATTTGTGTGCTTGGTTCGGGGGAAAATGCAAGGCGGGTCGCTTGCACGGTGGCTTCGCACGGCGAATCGGTATAAACGATGATTTGTTTCGACGTACTTGCTCCGCAATAGGCGCCCGTTGCCTTCAGCAAAATCGTGTACAAATTGGTATTACTGAAATTGTAACTTAAGTTCTGGGAATTCCCTACCAAAACGCCGTTGATGTACCACTCATACGCCGTTGCACCGATGGAGGTATTGGTGCAATTCAATAGATCGCCTACCGTCAATTCTGTTGCACTCACGGTAAAATTTGCTTGTGTATTGCATTGAACCTGAATATATTGTTCGGCCGTTTCGATACAGTTCGGGTCGTCGTTAAGCGCTTTTAAAAGCACCCTGATGGCGCCCGTATCGGTGAAAGTGTAGTCAAAACTTGCATTGGAGGACACCAACGTGCCGTTTACATACCACATCGTCTGGGTAGCGGCGGATACCTGACTTGAAAATGAAACTGTTTCTCCAGCGAGTACCTCCGTATTGGATGCAAGTATGGCTGCGGTTATGGGTGCAGAACAGGGGCTCACACATCCCAACGATTCAAGCAGGCTGCTTCTGAATTCTTCCAGAGCGAAACGCATCCGGTCGCCTTGTCCCTGAGTGAAAGAACGATAGCACGGGAAGGGCGAATAATCCATAAAATTCTCTGTTGGATCGCCGGTATCTGTGGTGAATGGATTATTCGGCGATATATCGTCCGCATCAGTGGTGCAGGAATTATAAGCACAGCCCGTGTGTGTAGCCTGGTCGGGCGGCGTATCGCAAACCTTATCGCCAGAAATCGTGCAATCATTGTTTGAACAACCGCCTTGAAAAGTGTGGTATAAGTTCAGGTAATGGCCCATTTCATGGATAAATACCGCGTCTTTAGCTGCATCGACTCCGAAAAAAGCCGCTTCGCACACCAGCCCGTCGAAGGGTTCGCCGTGCGCTGCTGCGAGGTACGCATAACCAGCCACCCCAGGCCCGGATGCCTGACTGGTAATGGAAGCCACCACCCAAATATTTACATAATCCGTTGGTTTCCATCGATTCAGGTCTTTCAACTGCTGATCTTCGGTTTCCATGATCAGGTGGGTAAGTGGCGACTCTGTTCGGGTAATTCCGGTCGTCAGTTGTCCGTCGGGGTCTCTTTTGGCCAGGCAAAATTGGATTTGAGTATTTGCCCCATCTCCAAGTTGCGCATAATAGCCTTCATGGGATAAAGCCTGGTTGAGGTGTTCCACAGCTGCAAGT
>JAEUUR010000061.1 GCA_016787465.1 Saprospiraceae bacterium
TACAGCACCTGTCATTGGTGCCACGTCATGGAACGGGAATCGTTTGAAGATCCGGCAGTGGCAACGCTGATGAATGAACACTATATTAATATTAAGGTAGACCGAGAAGAGCGCCCCGATGTGGATGCTATATATATGGAAGCTTGTCAGATTCTGACCGGCGGCGGCGGTTGGCCGTTGAATTGCTTTCTGACACCGGAAGGCAAGCCATTTTACGCAGGCACCTATTTCCCGCCTCGTCCGGCACACAACCGCCCTTCCTGGACGGATGTACTGACCTATCTGGCTGATATATGGGCCAACAAGCGTGAAACAGCCCTTGATCAGGCAGAGCGGCTGACTGGTTATATCCGTAAAGATGCGCCGCCCGTGATTGCTCCGCCCGACAGCGCCCCGGAGATGGCCTCCATGCCTGCTGTATTTGAAAGGATCAAAAATCAGTTCGATTTTGCTTCCGGCGGATTCGGAGGCGCACCCAAGTTTCCTTCCTCCATGGCCATCCGGTTTTTGATGGAATATGCCTGGTATTACAAACATGCTGAAGCATTGCAACACGCTTTTTTCTCCCTGGAAAAAATGATTTCCGGCGGAATTTATGATCAGTTGGGTGGCGGATTTGCCAGGTATGCTACTGATCGGGAATGGATGGTGCCACACTTTGAAAAAATGTTGTACGACAATGCATTGCTTATATGTGCCTTGTCGGATGCATATAAAATGGCCGCAGCCAATAGCGCCGATGATCGATTTGCCATCCTCTTCGAGGATGCCATTACCGAAACACTGGATTTTGTCGCAAGAGAAATGACAAATCCGGAAGGAGGTTTTTATGCAGCTCAGGATGCCGACTCGGAGGGCGTAGAAGGCAAATTTTATGTTTGGGATCAATCAGAAATTGAAGCCGCTTTGGGTGAAAAAGCGGAGACTTTCAACGCCTTTTATGGCGTTGAGCCAGGCGGCAATTGGGAATACGCCAATATTCTTTTCAGAAACCCTGACACACAAACCCTGGCCCAAAGCCACCTCCTGCACCGAAATTTTAAACCCCAGCGCGATGCGCTGCTTGCGATCAGGTCAAAACGAATATGGCCGCTGCTCGATACCAAAATACTGCTGGATTGGAATGCGCTGATGTGCTCCGCATATGCGCAAGCCTATGGCGCATTGGGGAAGGAAGCATATAAAGATGCGGCAATCCGGAATATTGATTACATATTAACCCATCTCCGCCGGCCGGTCAACACACCTCAAAGTGTTCTACCATTAAAACATGCCTTGAATCAGGACGAAGCATTCCTCGATGATTATGCTTTTTTTATTGCCGCATTGTTGGATGTGTATGAAATCACCTTTGATATCGCCTATTTAAAATGGGCAATTTCGTACACCGAGCTGGTTGAACAGGCATTTTTTGATCCGGATCAGCACAGCTTTTATTTCACGCAAACCGGCCAGCAAGACATCATCGTCCGGAAAAAGGATTTTTACGACAATGCAACACCTTCAGGCAACAGCGTGATGGCGCACAACTTTCAACGGCTAGGAATGCTTTACGACCGGCACGATTGGCGGTTGCGTGCTGAAAAGATGCTTGAAACCATGCAGGCGTCCATCACACAATTTCCCCTTTCATTTTCCAATTGGGCGCTTGCCTTGTTGCATCAGGTACATCCTGCTGTTGAAATTGCTGTTGTAGGCGACGATGCCCTCGAAAAGGCACGGGCTATTCAAAAAACATTTCTTCCCAATAAAATAATGGCGGCGTCCACTGATTCTAGTTCTGAGCTGCCGTTGTTGGATGGAAAAGTCGGCAACCGACAATCATGGATTTATTTGTGCCACAATTTTTCTTGTCAAAAGCCGGTTGTATCTTTGGAAGAATTTTTTGACATGATTGAAGCGGGAAGTGTATAACGGCAAGCCAATTTGCCGGCGAACAACAAAAAAGCATGAGACAAATTATCATCGCCATTCTTGCCTGCGGCGCATTGGCCATGCAGGCACAACAAACTCCCCAGTACAGTTTGTATGCATTGAATCCTTATGCTTTTAACCCGGCATATGCAGGCCTTGAAAATACTTTGATTGCCAATGGTGTGTATCGGCAGCAATGGTCGGGCCTCGAGGGTGCGCCGGTTACACAGCACCTGAATGCACATATGCCATTGTATGCCATCAGCAGTGGAGTAGGTATCAGGGTTGAAAACGATGTAATTGGAGCGCACCAAATCAGCCAAGGTGCATTGAGTTACAATTATCAGTTGCAAGCCGGGAAAAACACCCTGATTTCACTTGGGGTAAGCGTTGGATTTTTTCAATACGTACTCGATGGCTCCAAGCTCAGAGCGCCCCAGGGAAGTTATATTGATCCGGATTTTAACCACAATGATTTACTGTTGCCATACGGTAAAGAACGTGCCGGCGCCCCATTTGTAGAGGCAGGTGTGTTCGCTCAAATAAATAAATTTTCGTTGGGTGCATCATTTCAACCCGTGTATGCACCAACAATTTCGAACGATTTAGGTGTAAATCCGCTTCCACATGGTTACTTTTACGCCGGCTATGACTTGGGGGTGGGGGAAAACCTGAATTTAAAATCGGCACTTTTAGTTAAAAGTGACTTGATTAAGACACAAGCCGAGATTTCTTTTTTGGCGCAATGGCGACAAAATATTTTTGCCGGCGCTTCGTACAGAGGTTTTGGAACCACATCCAAGGATGCAGCAGTGTTGATGGCAGGGTTAAAACTGAATGACAAGACAACATTAGCCTATGCATTCGACGTTCCTCTCTCAGCGTTAAATACGGTGAACCGCGGCAGCCACGAATTGATGCTGCGCTACAGCCTTAACAAACCCATCGGAGTTGGTACACTACCTCCAATCATTTACAATCCGCGGTTTTTTTGACTTCGGAATAAGGATAGGACAAATATCGGCTGATGAGGCACTTTCCAGTAGCGGTTGAATTGAAATCCGCACACACAAAATTACTACTTGCTTTCAGCGAAAACACGCCGAATTTATTTCGGCATTGAATTTGCAATGCCGCTTCGGCAAGAATTTAACTTCATTAAAGCAGTATTTTTTTTGAAAAAATCTGCCCTTGGATACAATCAAAAGTTAAAAAGTCGTTTGTCTTGGGCTTAAAAACCCAAAAAATTGACTTTTAACCAATTTTGTTTGGAAAACTTTTCTCAATAAGTTCTAATCATTTCTACCTTTACGACCACTTTTTCCAAACCGTACACAATTAGTAGGAAAACATCGGGTGTTAAAAATGAAAAAATTACAGCATTCAACCCTTTTACTGCTCCTTTTTGCAGCAGTAATCGCCTCTTGCGGCCGAAAAGAAGGCGGCCAATTACTGGGCGTAACCGACCGACCAAACTGGAAAGGGATTAATCCCTACGGCATGGTTTACGTCCCCTCTGGCACTTTGCACATCGGAACCGGCGACGAAGATCTTAGCCGTTCCCTGGTCGCACGTCCTAAGTCCATCTCTATTCAGGGCTTTTTTATGGACGACACAGAAATCACCAACAATGAGTACCGCCAATTCATAAAATGGGTAGGCGACTCCATTGCGCATCGCAAAATGGATCACATTGTGGAGGATACTGAAAATGATCAGCAACCACCCGAGCCGCTTCTCGACTGGGATCAAGACATTGACTGGGAAGGCGACGCAGAAGGCGACGGCGTACTGGAAGACATGTACTACCAGGGCAACGAACGTTTCGCAGGCCGTAAAGAAATCGATGTAACCAAATTGGTTTTCGAATTCCAATGGTATGACTGGCAACGCGCGGCACACGATCGCACCAGCAATCGTACAAGCCACATCCACCGCGAAAAAATCAAGGTTTATCCGGATACCCTTTCCTGGATTCGTGATTTCGCCTATTCTTACAACGAACCAATGACCCGTAACTACTTCTGGCACCCTGCATTCGATGAATATCCGGTGGTAGGGGTTAACTGGAAAATGGCGAAAGCTTTCTGTTACTGGCGTACCAAGTTGTGGAACATGTACGGCGAAACGAACGAAAATTCGGAAGACTTCCGCCTCCCAACTGAACACGAATGGGAATACGCAGCCCGCGGCGGCCGTGAAGGCGCACCTTATCCATGGGGCGCTTACTACACCCGCAACGCAAAAGGTTGCTTGTTGGCTAACTTCAAACCAGGCCGCGGTAACTACCCGGAAGATGGCGGTTTGTACACGGTTAAAGCTGATGGCTACTATCCAAACGATTATGGTTTGTATTGCATGGCCGGCAACGTTGCAGAATGGACGGAGACAGCTTACTTCGAAAACTCCTATTCCTTCATGCACGACCTGAACCCGGATATCCGCTACGATGCAAAAGAAGAAGATGACAAAACAGCCAAGCGTAAAGTAATTCGCGGCGGCTCTTGGAAAGATGTCGCTTTCTTCCTCAATACAGGTACACGTACCTATGAATATCAGGATACAACGAAATGCTACATCGGCTTCCGCTGCGTGCTGACTTTCCTGGGTCGCTCGATCAATGACTTCTAAAATAAAGCCGGGCTCGTGACGGACGGGCAAAATGCAACTGCGATACAATTAATTTGCAATCTTTGCGTTTTGCCCTCCGAACCTTGATTATCAATCTGTTATCAGCCCTTTGATTTTCTTCAGAAAAAATATGGCACCTAAAATCACAGCGCGTCTATTCGGTTTGCTCACTGCGGACAAATAGGATGCATTGTGTTCGTTTGTCCGAACTTTTATTCGGCTGCGTCCAAAGGTGGTTATACTTTTGCACCGCTAAAAAACCGAAATTAACGTGAACTGATCTTTCTCTAAACTGCTAAAAAGTTCAAAAACAATGAGTTTCGTCAAAACCAAAGGTTTTAAGTATTTCAAAAACTTGATGATCGGCGTCGGCGCTGCATTCGTACTTGCAGGCGCGCTTTTCAAACTCGAATCATGGGAAGGTGCATCTGAAATGTTGATCCTCGGCATGGGTATCGAGATTTTCATCTTCTTGATGCTGGGTGTTCTCGGCCCAGAGGCCGACTACTACTGGGACAAACTGTACCCGGGTCTTGCAGATTACCATTCACGCATTCAACCATTGACAGCCGGCCCACAAAACAATGTTGACATGGGTACACCATTGCACGGCGATGTGATCGAACGTCAATTGGGTGGTATGTTAACTGAATTGCAGTCGATGTCAAAAAGCATGGGCGCGCTCAAAGCACTGCAGGAAGTTGATTTCTCTGGCACGCAGGAGCAGGTAAAAACCATGAGCAATTTCTATTCGAAATTGAACGAGGCAATGGCTGACATGGCAAAATCTGCCGATGATGTAAAGGCTTACAAAGATCAAATGGGCGCATTGAACAAGAACCTCGGTTCACTCAACACCGTCTACGGCAATATGTTGGCCGCTATGTCTAACATCGGTCGTCAGTAATTCGCGCAGATGTTTTAAGTTCCAAATTGTTCACTTTAAAAACTTAAAAACTCATGTCCATACCAAAGGAGCCGCGACAACTCATGATCAACTTGATGTATCTTGTGTTGACCGCGCTACTGGCATTGAACGTTTCTGCCGAGGTAATGAACGCCTTCTTTTCTCTTGATAAAGGGATGCACGACACCGGAGCTATCGTCGACCGGTCGAATGAGGCAGTAATGAATAGCATTAAAAAGCAAGCTGAAGCTTATAAAAGCGAAGCGAATGCGAAATTCTTGTCTAATGCTCAAAAGGCTCAAGAAGTTTCCAAAGGCTTTTTTAATTACATCGAAGAAATTCGCAAAAACCTGTTTGAAAAAGCAGGAGGCCCCAACCCTAAAGTGGAAGGCCAGCCTAAAGATATCCGTAACAAGGATTTGACCACCAAAATGTTCATCAATGATGGTCTTGGAAACGAGATCATGAAAAAAATTGAAGAAACACGGGCCGCTATGTTGGCCTTGGCGGATGAAGATCCTGAAGTAAAGGCGGGTTTGCCATTGGGTATCGAAGAATTGCCTAAAAGCACATCAGCAAAAAACTGGTCTGAATTTAAGTTCAAACAAATGCCGGTAGCAGCAGTTTTCCCAATTTTGGGTAAAATGCAAAGCGACGTCAAGAACTCTGAATCTGCAGTTTTGGGCTACATCGCTAAAAAAGTAGGTGGCGACGATATCAAATTCGACAAGTTCGTTCCTGCACTTTCAGCAAGCAAAAGCTATGTGGTTTCAGGCGAACGCTACTCTGCGGATGTTTTCCTGAGCGCGTACAGTTCTACTGCTGATAACATTAATATTAGCGTAAACGGTTCCGGATTGGCTCTGAAAGATGGTGTTGCACACTATGAAACGGGTACCAGTGGCGTAGGTGAGCGCAAAGTAAACGTTAGCATCAGCGTTAAAAACCCATTGACGCAAAAAACGGATGTTTACCAAAAAGAATTCTCCTATGAAGTCGGCCAACGTTCCGTAGCGGTATCGCTCGACAAAATGAACGTGTTTTACATTGGTGTTGATAACCCGATCAGCGTTTCGGCTGCAGGTGTGTCTTCTAACGATGTACGTGTAACCGGCTCAGGCGCAGGTATTTCCCTGTCACCTTCCGGCGGC
>JAEUUR010000112.1 GCA_016787465.1 Saprospiraceae bacterium
TATCGGGTTGAACCAACTCCGGGTTTTTTGCCAGCCATGCAAAAAGAACTTTGAAAGGTTCTTTTTACAGACTGGAAAAACCCTACTCGACCTGATTTAAGTCTAGTTCTTTATTTTTGACACAGTTCCGTGAACAAACCCAAAAAACCCGGCCAGTGTTACACCGTCCGGGTCGTATCGTCAAACCAAAAATCAATCAGTTTAGTTTTTGATGCCGCCGTTGCTAGCAGGAACACTTTCCTGAGCTGGTGGAACCAATACCTCGCCTTTGATGGTCAAGGTGTGAGAGTCCGGCGTTTCATTCGTTACGATCGTTACTGTTTTCGTGAATGGGCCAGGACGGTTGGTATCGTAGCTAACATCAATTGTTTTTGTTTCGCCAGGCATGATTGGCTCCTGTGGGTAAGTTGGAACTGTGCAGCCGCAAGAACCTTTTGCAGATTTGATGATCAAAGGCTCGTTGCCGGTGTTAGTGAAATCGAATTTGCGAACTTTATCGCTGCCTTTTTCAATTTTACCGTAGTCGATGGTTGTTACTTTGAATGTCATTGCAGGGCCGGTCGTATTTTGAGCAGATACTACGAAAGTGCCGAGCAGAGCGAAAGCGAGAGTAGAGAGCAGTTGTTTCATCGGAAGTAACCGTTTTAAGAATGTTATGTTGTAGTTGTTTTTGTCTTAACTGACGCTACAAAGGTAGCTAGCAACGCTGCGCTTGAACAATACACGGGCTGTTAATGATGTCCAAAATAAAGTGAATTTTTATTGAAATGGAATCTAAAGTGTTGATAGTCAATTTTTTATCAGCTTCTTTTTTGCTTTTCTCTGCCTGAAATATCCTTTCCTTTTCTATCATCGAGTATCGGATTCGGAAAAGGAACTTCTTTCTGGCTGTCATTAAATACCTTTTCAACAAATTTCCACTTGCCCTTTTCCAGTTTCAGGGCATCATAACTGCCATCAGGCACGAAGGTCATTCCGCGGTTGAAGGGGCTAGGGAAAGGTATCAGGTGGTACAAAATGACCATTTTATACTGTTCATCCCAATTAACTCTTACAGAGGCTTCAGCGGAATATTCAAAAATCATTCGGTGCTCTTTTGGGCCGGGTTTGGTTTTAGATTTTACAAAAACCGGTGCGCCAAAGGTTGGATTACCTGTATTCGAGTCAAAACTAAGCACGTCAATAAGCTTTCGACGGTGGAAAAACTCAAACGCATCATAACCAAACAACAGGTATCGACGGCCTTCTCCTTTGGTGTCAAACTGCCTGATACCATAATAAATAACGCCATACCAATTTTCGGCACTTAAGCGGTCGTAAAGTGGCGGTGCTTCCATTTCAAAACTCTTATCGCGAAGCGGAAAAAGCTTCAGCTCTTTTTGATTCATTTGAATGGCGCCATAATAGCGGTAGGTTGAATCATTTACAAACAGTTGCCAGGTAAATATCCGGAAACTGCTGTCCGGTGGCGTCAAGATGGATATGCTTTTTAACCGATCGAAAGGATAGGAAAAGGAATTTTCAACTTTTAAAGCACGTACCAAGGACGTGATTAAAACCTTGCAGGCAGCAAAGCGCATCTGTTCAATCGAATCATTTACCACTGCATATGCCAGAATAGCCAGGGAATCTTCCATCGCATGCAGTTTTTCTGCAGCCTCCTTCGAAACAGGCCCGGCAACAGAAACTTTCTGTGCGTTTGATAAATTGGACAAGCACACGAACGCCAGTGTAAAAAAAATTGTACTTGGAAATTTCAACAACATGGAACGGATTTTTATTGGATGAATTCTGCAATCAAGCAAAGCAAAGAACGAACACCCGTTCCAAAAATTGCCTGATTAATGAATCCGTTATCACCCCAATTGGCGGTAATCAGGTACATTTGCGTTATGAAAAGGAACGAACTGATTCACAACATCCAGCAAAAAAAAAGCATGCTTTGTGTGGGCCTTGACCCCGAGTTAAGGTTATTGCCAGCGCATTTATTAGAAGCCGACGACCCTGTTTTTGAGTTTAACAAGCAAATTATCGACGCAACCAAACCCTATTGTGTTGCTTACAAGCCCAATTTGGCTTTTTATGAAGCGCTGGGGCCAAATGGGTGGATCACTTTCCAAAAAACGGTGGAATATATCGGGAGCTCTCATTTTATCATAGCCGATGCAAAACGAGGCGACATTGGCAATACCGGACGGCTGTATGCAGAAACTTTTTTTAACCGATACCATTGTGATGCGGTTACAGTAGCGCCATACATGGGGGAAGATAGTGTTGCGCCTTTTATTTCGGAAGAAGGAAAGTGGGCCATCGTTTTGGCACTTACATCCAATCAGGGTAGTTCAAATTTTCAAAAACTATCGGTGGAAACATCCGGATTGACGATTTGGGAAACAGTGCTCATGGCAGTCCAACAATGGGGAACGCCTGATCAGGTAATGTTTGTGGTAGGTGCGACGCATCCCGAGGCATTTATAAAGGTTAGGTCAATCGTACCGGATCACTTTTTATTGGTTCCGGGCGTAGGCGCACAAGGGGGAGATCTGGATGCTATTTGCCGGGTTGGCATGAATAGGGATGGAGGTCTTTTGATCAACGCTTCGCGTTCCATCTTGTATGCTGGCAAAAACTCGGATTTTGCTGAAAAATCAGCAGAGGAGGCTCGCAGGTTACAACAACAAATGGCCATTTATCTGTCATGAATCATACGCCGGCCGAATCCTGGATGAAACGCTGTTTCGCGTTGGCGCGCAGGGGGGAAGGGTTGGTTTCTCCCAATCCGATGGTTGGCGCCGTTTTAGTGCATGAAAATCGGGTAATAGGGGAGGGCTGGCATCAAAAATGGGGAGGGCCTCATGCAGAAGTATTTTGTTTTCAATCGGTCAAACCTGAAGACCGCCAAAAAATCAAAGAATCTACCCTTTATTGCTCACTGGAGCCTTGTTCGCATTTCGGGAAAACGCCACCCTGCGCTGATTTGATTTTACAATTTGGCGTACCCCAAGTGGTGGTTGCCAATGTTGATCCGAATCCGTTGGTGGCAGGCGCCGGTCTTAAAAAATTGCAAGATCATGGAGTCATCGTACAGAGCGAGGTTTTGGCATCGGAGGGAGCTTGGCTTAATCGAGCGTTTTTTACCTGGATTCAATATCAGCGGCCCTATGTGGTGCTCAAATGGGCGGAAACTGCCGATGGTTTTATTTCAAAAAAAGGTGAAAGGACGGCTATTTCAAATGCGGTATCGCGTAGATTGTCGCACCGTTGGCGGGCTGCGGCCGATGTAATTTTAATTGGCGCCAATACGGCTATCACGGATGATCCGGAATTAACTACACGGTATTATTTTGGGAAAGATCCGCTACGTGTATTACTTGATTGGCAAGGTTCCACACCCATTGATGCCAAACTTTTTCAGGATCAGTCACCATGCCTGATTTTTGGAAAATATCGTGCTGGCCTGAATGAGTTCAAGCGGTTTGTTGAGGGGGATGGCCCAATTACCATGCCTGAACTGCTCCAGTCCTTGCGCAAAGAATCATGTACTGTTTTATTGGTAGAAGGGGGCGCCAATGTGCATCAGAAGTTTCTGGATGCCGGCATTTGGGATGAAATCAGGATTATCCAAAGTCCGGAATCCTTGGGAGCAGGCGTTGCCGCTCCTGTCATACCCTTCGGTGTTTATGAATCCAAATCTTTTCAATTGGGTAGTGATACCGTTCAGATTTTACTGAGCGGGCGGCGAGGGTAGTTTTTTAACAGAACCTGAGCCGGAAATGTCGGACTGAACGCTGGGGTCGCCCGTATAATAGATATCTCCAGATCCGCTGATGGAAGCTTTCAAGACCTGAATTACATGCGCATTTACTGTTCCTGATCCACTAATTCCTGCTCTTAATTCATTGAATTCCATTTGTTTGGCATGCAATTCGCCACTTCCGTCAATTTGTATAATCCCTGAATTTGACTTTCCAGCGATGGCAATATCCCCACTACCGGAAATCTCGCACCTCAGAGCGCCTAAGTTCGCCTGTGCTATCTTGACTTCGCCGGAGCCGCCCATGTTCAGTGTCAGGTTATCTGCTTGAATCGGCCCATTTGCCTCAATGAGCCCGCTGCCAGACACCGTAAAACCATCGAAAGACGGCGCACTAATCCTGATTTTTATATTGTCATCATAGGAAACATTTTGGTTGAAGGCGATGGTCAACACGCCATTGTCAACCTCTGTAGTTAGTGCAGGTAATAAGTTCTCATATCCTTCCACTTCTACCTTGTAATCGCCGATGGTGATGTCAACATCTGCGGAAATATCCAAATTGACCTGATGGAAACCTGTCACTGATCTTGTTTCTGTTTTTTTGGGTCCTGCTCCATCAATTCCACCCATATTTCCAAAAAAACAAGAACGTTTGCCGACAACAAATATGCCGACAAGCAACATAAAAACCAAGAGATACCGCATGACTTTGAGTTTTGTTTTGAAAATGTTGATTGGACAAGTTATTTCTCGGTAAGGTTACAGACTTTTGTGAAAAATTTGAAAATGTTTTTGTTCGTCTGCTTTCAATTGATTTTTCAACCGTTTCTGATTCAAGTGGATCACCAGGGTAAGCCGGTAGTAGAATGGCTTATTTCAAAGGAGTATGATTTTGGTGAAATTGAACGGGAACAACCTGTTTCTGTGGTTTTTGAATTCAAAAACATTTCAGATACGCCAATTATGGTGGAAACCGTGCGTACCACTTGCGGTTGTACAGCAGCTAGCTGGACGGAAACAACCGTTCAGCCCGGTCAAAAAGGAGAGATCCGGGTTGAATATGACGCTTACCAAAGCGGCGACTTTAGAAAAAAAATCAAGGTGTTTTTCGATAAACAAAAAAAGCCCGAAATTTTGAAAATTTCGGGCTTCGTCAAGTAACGTCATCGAACAAGCGTTACATATCCTTTGTATTCGTGCGGCTCATTCCGGGGGCCTGTAAACGTAACAACATATACGTAAACGCCAGGTGGCGACATGCCGCCATTGTTGTTTTTTCTGCCATTCCAGGCTTCCTCCGGGTTTGAGGTAGAGAACACTTGTTCGCCCCAGCGATTCCAGATGCTGAATTGAAAATCTTCCACACCTTCCAAAAATCCTTTGCCCAGGAACCCATCGTTTTTACTGTCCGAATTGGGTGTAAAGGCGTTAGGCATGTACCATTTAATTTCAGGCCGGATGTCGAGAAATTTTGACAAACTGTCTTTACAGCCTTCAGGGTGCGTCACAATCAGCCGCACTTTTACCACGCCGGTATCCGGAAAAGTATAGGTCGGATTTTGCTCTAGTGTGACGTATTCAGGTCCGATTTGCCAGTTCCAAAAAGCGGCTCCAACAGACTTATCTGTAAAATGAACGGTGTTATTGAAGGTGGTTAACCCTTCCATCGGATCGCAGGTGAAGTCGGCTACAGGCCTTGGTTCTACCCTGATCAGGTTGAAAAAGGTGTCGGATATAAAACAGCCGATGGGTGATGTGATTGCCACACTTACATCATATACACCTTCTTTTGTGTAGAGGTGTGTTGGACTGATTACACCGCTTGTATCGCCTCCATCGCCGAAAGTCCAATCTATTTTGTACGTATTATCGATCGGAGTGGAAAGGTTGTCGAAGAAGATATCGGCCGGGGCGCAACCGAGGTAGCTGTCTGGCCGGATGATGATAATAGGCGGTGCGGGGTAGTAGTTGATTTCTTTGGTGGTAACAGTTGAACAGACATTGCCATCAATGACAAAAAGTGAAACCGGGTGTTTGCCGGGAATCGGGTACAGGTATTCGGGGTGTTGTTCTCCTGAAATTGGGGCGCCTGGTATACCGAAATCCCATTGCCACTGAAAAATACCGGCTTCACTTGTTGATAAGTCGGTAAAAACAACCGGGCCTGCTACGCAGGTGTCGTACACATAGGAGAAATCGGCCGTGACTTCAGGATAAATTCTGACAGAAATGTCGGCCGTATCACTGCAAGAGCCTCCTGAAGGGTTGAGGATCAACTTCCCAAAATACATGCCGGTATCCGGGAACGTGAACGACGGGCTCCAGTTAGTAGCATCCGTGATTGTCGTGCCGAGCATGTCAAATTCCCAACGAAAATTATCGATAAATTGAGGTTGACCGCTCAGGTTTTCAAAATGGACAGTTTTAGAGCCACATGATTTGATTACATATTTTTCGAGTGCAAAAGTGATAGAATCTGTTTCAATTTTGGTAAAAACATCAGGTTGACAGTCTGCCACATTGAATTGAAACTCACGTTTGATAATTGAAAGCAATTGTCCGTTTCGAAACTCTTTTACACAAACACCGACTACAAATTGACCAAGCAACAGCGGAGTGCCGGTAATCAATCCGGAAATCTGGTTGATACTTACAACAGGGTTGCCACCCATTGGTTTTTCAGGCGTATACGTTGGCACTATAAACGGAACATTATCAAACGGCGGAGGGCAAGATGGTTCTGGTTTGGCGCCATCGCAGGAAAACAATGCAGGCCCCTGTACGATAGGCCCACCTCCGGCATGTGGTGAGCAGAATTCATACAAAAGCAAATCTCCTTCCTGATCGATGGCAGAGTGGTCAAAATCAAGCGGCAGGTTGTTACAAATGATAATCGGCGGAAAGTTCTTAAAAACCGGACTGTTGTTATTGGCCAGTTGGGCTTCATTGGTAAGTTCTACGGAGTAGGTAGCGCCGATGCTTCCAGGACTTAAAATGTTCGTAATGCTCTCGTTTCTGCAACACCGCTGGTAAACGACAAAATAACTCTGCCCGGCAGCCGTTACTGGAAGCGTTCGTTCGAAAACGTATACCGCCTCCTCCACACAGACACTTGGAATCTTGGTGACACATTGGGGGGTATCGGGAATCAATCGGGTAAAGTCGTCATAATTGACATAAAAATTTTCGTACATAACGTTGTTCTGGTAGGTGCCTCTGTAAATGGCAATGGAAGCATCCGTATCAAAGGTTGCTCCTCCTCCAAAACAATCGCGGTATATTTTCATGGTGAACCGCCATACCTTTGCATTGGGGCCTGAATTTGCAACATACTCATAGGTAACGTCGCCTCCAATAATGTGCTTTGCCTCAACAACATTGGGTGTGCTGAGGGCAGCGCATAAGATGGCGCAGCACAGAAAAAGTTTTTGTTTTAATATTTGCATTGGATAAGATTGATTCAACGTGATAGAAAAATCAGACTTTTGCTTCGCCAAAAATACATGCACTAACGCTAATAAACTGTTTTTTGTTCGATATGTTCCTGCTACGTGACGACATTTCTGAAATAGCTGCCTTGCTTCGAAAAGGTTCCGTAATCTGTTACCCTACAGATACGATCTGGGGTATTGGGTGTGATGCCTTTAACGAGCATTCAGTTGCCCGGATTATTGAAATCAAAGGAAGGATTCCTGATAAAGGTTTTATCCTGTTGGTTTCAAGCATTGAAATGCTCAAACGCTATGTACCCAAGTTACATCCTAGGATCGAAACGCTGCTCTCCTTCCATCAAAGACCATTGACGGTTATTTATGAACGTACCGTTGGGTTACCTGATTTTGTGAAGGCGCCAAATGGCAGTATCGCGATTCGGGTTGCCACAGATCAATTTTGTCAGGAATTGATCGAAACTTTTAATGGCCCCATCGTAAGCACTTCTGCCAATAAATCGGGAGAACCCTTCCCACCAACGTTTGGCTCCATCAGCAGTGAAATTTTGGGTACCGTTGATTATGTAGTCAAATACCGACAAGATGATAAAGAGCCTGGTGAACCATCCGCTATTGCCAAATTAGACCGACATTTGGAACTCGAATTCATTCGCGAATAAACTTGCGACACTTTGACGCCAAACCTGCATGACGAATTTTTCTATTTTTATTGCCAGACGCATCGCCTTGTCGGGGGGCAAAAATTTTTCGCGGTTGATTATCCGTATTGCCGTGATAGCCGTTGCATTGAGTGTAGCTGTAATGGTCAGCGCTTCGGCGCTTATTGCAGGGTTTAAAAGCGAAATTAGTCGCAAAATATTTGAATTTTGGGGACACATTCACATTTCAGATACGGCTTATTCGCTATCATTTGAACCCAAGCCGGTTTCCGTCAATCAATCTTTTTACCCTGAATTGAATCAGGTAAAAACCATTCCCGAAGCCTATTTATCGAGGATTGGTCTTTCACCGAATGCAATCCACGGGGGAGTTAAACACATTCAGGCATTTGCCCACAAGCCTGGTATTATTCGTACGAAAACCGCGCTGGAGGGCATTTTGTTGAAAGGGGTGGGTACGGATTTTGATTGGAGCCACCTGACGCCATACCTCCTGGAAGGGTCAAGTATTAATACCTCGGATACGCTCCCTTCCAAGGATATTATCATTAGTCAACAAACCGCACAACGCCTGCAGGTGAAGGTGGGCGACAAATTTGTGCTTCATTTTGTGAAAGAAAATGATCAATTGCGCAGGTTGTTTCAGGTGAGTGGTATTTATCGGACAGGCCTGGAAGAATATGATCGAAAATTTGCCATTTGTGATATCAGGCAGGTTCAAAACCTGCTTGGGTGGGATTCTACTCAGGTTGCCGGCTTTGAAATTTGGCTGGATGATTTGAGGGATCTGGAGGTTTATAATCAGTATATCGACAAGGAAGAGCTGCCTCAAGAGTTGCTTTCGGTTACCATTCGCGATAAGTTTCCTTCCATTTTCGAATGGTTGGAACTACAGGATTACAACGAGGTGGTTATTCTCGGGCTTATGCTGGTGGTGGCAATTATCAATATGATTACTGCTTTATTGGTACTTGTGCTTGAGCGTACAAATATGATTGGAATACTAAAGGCGCTTGGCGCAAGGAACCGACCAATTCAAAGCGTTTTCGTGTATCATGCGTCGATGATCACAATTTGGGGGATGTTTTGGGGGAATTTGATTGGCCTCAGTTTTTGTTTTTTGCAGGATAAATTCAAATGGATTCGATTAAATGAAGCGGATTACTATTTGTCGTACGCGCCGATCAAAATCAATTGGACAGTAGTGGCAGGCATTAACCTGGGTACATTGCTGATCACTTCGATCTTTTTACTGCTCCCATCCCTTGTTATTGCCTCCATCGCGCCGGTAAAAGCCATCCGCTTCAAATAGCAGTTATTTTAGCAATACGCCTTGTTTCATCCGAAAAGCCGCTACCCTGGTTTTTAACAAATTGGCGAGCGGATCATCGTTCAGTACCAGAAATGATGCTTCAAAGCCTTGTTCTATTTTCCCGATTTTACGTTTGGGGTAAATAGCTTTTGGAGTGTTTTCGCTCAATATTTTCAAAATTCGAAGGGGCGTTGCTGCTCCTGAACCAACCCAGAGGTTCAATTCGGCACGGATGGTGCGTTGTGGGTCATCAGATCCGATGATGAGGTTCACATCATTGGCCAACATTCGCTTCAAGGTTTTATTAGCGGCTTCCTGCGCTACTGTTTTAGCGCCTTGCATTTGTGCGTGGGAGAACAATCCTATCACTGGAGTCTTTTTCTTCGCCAGCTTTTTCAGATCGTCGTCGGTTAACTCGTATTTAGCGCCTTCTCCGCTGCCTTCCCAGTTGTTGCCTGGCACATTGGCAAAACCATCTACTCCGATTTTCAAACCAAGGCGCAAATCGGCCGCAGATTCAACATGGGCATACACCCGAATTCCTGATTTGTGGGCTTTTTTTACGACGGATTTGGCCATTTCAACGGATAATCCCTTGCCTTCTTTTCCTCCGTTTTCTTCCGATTCAATCAGGTAGATACCAACAAAGCCCGGATTTTGGGCTTTGATTTTAACCCAGTTGGCTTCCAGGGCAGTTTTATTATCAACAAACCAGTATCCATCGCCCAATAATTTACGACTCGTTTTGATTTGATCGTAGCGCTGTCCCCACTGCGTGGGATTTTTTATACCCAAAGCCGGGCCTTCATACTCAAGAAAGGGATGTCCCAGCGAACAAGTAATTCCGCCATTTGAAAAAACGGCATCCGCTTTCCCTGGTTGATTTACCAATGGTTCTACAGTCGACCGGCCAGCCTGGGTATTGCCGAACACCTGTAGATAAAATACGCCTTCACCCATGTATAAGTTAAGGACATTTCCGGCATTCGGATTGTCGGCGATGCTTGAGCAGTGTGCATCTGCAAAGGGAGGAACTACCCATTTGCCCGTTAAATCAATCACCGAGTCAATTTTAGCAGGGGCTTTTTTGGAAAAAACGCCATTAGAAACATACCAGGTTGCCGTTGTGAAACCTTCGCCGTTAAACCAGTTCCCATTACGAAATTCATAATTTGGGGTTTGGCCAAAAGTTAACACTGACAGGCATAAGAACCCGAAAACAAGCAGATTATTCTTCATGATTTTAAAAACACGGTTAAAAGTTCCAGGTAAAACCGAAACGGTAAGTCAATGGATTTTGATAGGTGTTCAGATCGTTTGCGACCGCAAAGTTGTAAAATACACCGATTTCCGAGCCGGCCTGTCCGGAGCTCCAGTTCCAACCTGCACCGATGCGTTGGTTGAAGCGGGTGAGACGTTCTTTTTCATTCGCTCCAATCGGGTTTTCATACCATTGGTTGGAGAGTTCGCCTTGTAAAAACAGCCCCCTGAAAACCTTTCCGCGAACAAAAACACCGGCATCCACATCGAACAGATTGGTGCTTTTGAAGCCAATTTCTTTGTACGAGGTGTAAATAAATTCAACTCTGGGGCCGACAGAAAGCGCCGGGAGAATTTTGTAACCTACCATAGGGCTTAATCCGAAGGAGAAAATATTTGCGCCAAAGTAGCTGTTGAAACCCAACAATAAGCCGCCTCCGTACCAGATTCGACTTCTGTTTGGGCTTTCATCCTCCTTATCATTTCGATTGGTGGTTTGTGCTTGAACAGACTGCAGGATCAGCAGCAAACCGGCAAGGAGAAAACACGATTTAAAAGGAAATTTCCGTATTGTCATTTTGATTGCTGTTAAAATTTGTGCAAAAGTAGTTAAACGAATGCGGAAAGTCATTTTTCAGCCAATCCTACATTTTTTATTCACAATTGGTTAAGATTTGTGTCACAACATCTATTTTCGCCCGCAAAAGCCAATGCCATATATATTCTGTCATAATCCTGATTAGGCAAACGCACATTCCAGTCTCCGGTTTCAACAGGCAATTTCAATTTTTATCTTAATTTTAAACAAAAGTCATACCATGACGAATCGTTTACAGTTGCTGCGCTATTCGGCGTTTATTTTTGTGTTTACCTCTGTTTTTTTTCGGCTTTCAGGTCAGGTATTTACCGGAACACCGGTTTATTACACTGCCCCTGAAATTGATTTGACTTTTACGGCTTATGAAGTTTTCAGAATGGAAACCCAGCCATTAGTTAATCAGGTAAAATCAAATGCAGAAAGTAATACAACCCTCCTTTTAGGAAGCCATCAGTTCAATTTGAATTTGGTTTCCAGCAATCTGGTTTCCGAAAATTATTTTTTGCAATTAGGAACACCAGAGGGTAACAAGTACATTCAACGCCGCCCGGATATTTTTTACAAAGGATATGAATCCAGCGGCGGGAAAGTAAGGCTCACCATCGATAACCAGTTTTTGTATGGATTTATCGAACAGGACGGGCTGAAATGGTATGTAGAACCCCTGTGGTACATCATTCCCGATGCCGACAAGGATTTATTTTTGATCTATGAAAAATCAGATGTAGTTCCTCAGCCTCATGTGAAATGCGGCGTTACTGAAGAGATGGAAAAAGCGGCGATGCTGGAACATCATGCTGAAGAAGCGGAAGCAGCCAACGCTGACATGTTAGGAACCTACGAACTGGAAATGGCTTTGGCAGCAGATAAGTTGATGCTGGACAAATATGGCTCTGATGCAGGCGTTGAAGCACATATCATGGGTATTCTCAACATGGTTGAAGGCGATTACACAGGCAGCTTCAACCACGACCTGTGCATTGAAGTAGTGACAGTTTTCGTCGCACAAACATTTCCAGGCCCCTGGACGGCTTCTAATGATGCAGGTACGGTTTTAGGCAGCTTCACTAACTGGGGGAATGCCGGTAACTTTGGTTCTAGTTTTGATGTAGCTGAAATGTGGACCGATCGTGATTTTAGCGGCGGTACCGTTGGTATTGCGTGGTTAAATGGTATTTGCAACTCTAACAAATATCATTGCATTCAGGATTGGACCGACGATTTAGATTATCTGCGCTGTACTTGTTCCCACGAATTGGGCCATAATTTCAGTGCAAACCATGATGTGTGTTCAAGTGGTACTTTTATTATGTGTCCTTTTGTATCGCACGCTACTGCTTGGAGCGCTCAGTCACAAACGGCTATTAACGGCTATATGCAGACCCGGATCAACAATGGGTGCTTGTCGCAATGTTCTCCGAATCCGCCATTGATTGCCGGATTCGACTGGGAACCGGAGCCGGGATGCGTTGGTCAACCTGTACAATTCACGGATCAATCTACCGGTATTATTAATTCATGGTTGTGGACTTTTGCTGGCGGTACGCCGGCTACTTCCACACAGCAGCACCCTACAGCAACCTTTTCCACGCCTGGCCCACATCAGGTGTCGTTGTTGATCAGCGGGGTTGGCGGTACCAATGCGCTTTCGCAAATTATCACCATTGATCCGCTGGCAGTTGCCGATTTTTCGGTTGATATGGATGTCCTGGAGGCAACATTTACCAATTTATCTCAAAATGCTGATACCTATTTATGGGAATTTGGGGATGGGCATGAAAGTTCCGATTCCGATCCTGTACATACATATGATGAAGCAGGCGAGTACCTGGTTACCTTGCATGCTACCAACCATTGTGGAACGGTAACATACAGCATGGTCGTAAATACCTTCCCGGCTGCCGCATTTTCAGCCGAACCTACCACCGGATGCGCTTCACTGTTGGTGGAAATGATGAATGAATCATCGTCGAATGCCACTTCATTCCAATGGTCGATGCCGGGTGCTATACCTGCCCTTTCCAACCAGGCCAATCCGATTGTGTTGTATACTTCGCCTGGATTTTACACAGTTACATTAACGGCATATAACACCTCAGGGTCAACCACTATGACCCGGACCAACTATATCCATGTCATAACTGTACCAGCGCCTGGATTTACGTTTACTACCAACGGACTTACTGTTAATTTCAACAATACCAGCGTTAATGGTACCTCTTTCCTTTGGAACTTTGGCGATAACAGTACCAGCACACAAACTAATCCGGTACATACCTATGCCACCGGAGGTACTTATACCGTCACTTTATCTGCCATCAACGCGTGCGGTACAGTAGTGCTTACAAAAACCGTTTCTTTGGAACCGCCACCGGTTGCTGCATTTTCGACCACCGGAAATACCGGCTGCGGTCCGCTTACCGTGGGCTTCACGAACAATTCTACGGGAGCTACTTCTTATAACTGGACGTTCCCTGGCGGCACACCTGCTACCTCATCGGATACAAACCCGACAGTAACTTATGCGAATCCTGGCGTGTATACGGCAACATTAACAGCCATTAACGGATCGGGTTCCAGTACGGCCACCTCTACCATTACGGTGAATACGGTGCCAGGTGCAGCGTTTTCGAGCATGGTTACGGGTTCAACTGCCGCATTTACTAATACGACAACCTCCGGCAACAGTTACAGTTGGGATTTTGGCGATGGAGGTTCCAGTACGGAGGAAAATCCGACGTATGATTATGGCGCCGATGGGACATATACAGTCACTTTGATTGCAACCAACGATTGTGGAAATGATACAACGACACAAACGTTGACCATTGTTACACCGCCTTCTGCCAATTTCAGTGCAGGGCCAACCGTAGGTTGCGCTTCACTAACCGTACAATACACCAACACGTCCAGCAACAATGCCACCGCCTTCTCTTGGAGTTTCCCTGGAGGCGATCCGGCTACCTCAACTGCTCAAAACCCAACGGTCGTTTATAACACAGCCGGAGTTTACAGCGCCACGTTAATTGCACAAAATAGTGCTGGTAACGACACTATTACGTACACTAACATCATCACGGTAAATACTACGGCAAATGCAGGATTCACCAGTTCGAACGCTGGAGCAGTGGTAACATTTACCAATACATCCACGAATGCCACATCCTATTCCTGGAACTTTGGTGATGGAAATACGAGTACCGAAACCAACCCGGTACATACCTATGCTACCGATGGTGTGTACACAGTTGTGTTGTCTGCTACAAATGCTTGCGGTACGGTAACCAGCTCTCAGACAGTTACGGTGGTTACGCCGCCGGTTGCAAACTTTAACGGTACGCCTGTGAGTGGTTGTGTGCCTTTAACCGTTCAATTCACGAACACTTCCAGCAACAACTCTGTAACCTATGAATGGCAATTCCCTGGCGGAACGCCTTCATCTTCAACTGATCAAAACCCTACGGTGACGTATAACACACCGGGCTTGTTTACGGTAACTTTGACAGCAACCAATGCTGCAGGATCGAATTCAATTACGCTGACAGATTATGTAAGTGTTGGTACAACTCCTGTAGCCGGATTTAATGCCACAGTTAACCAATCCACTGCAACATTTAATAATACCAGCACCAACGGACAAACCTATTCCTGGGATTTTGGTGATGGCGGCAGTAGTAATGAAGTGAATCCAAGCCATACCTATGCTGCTGATGGTACCTACACCGTAGTTTTGAGTGCAACAAACGCTTGCGGAACGTCCACTTCCACGCAAACAGTAGTGGTAATCACGGAACCGGATGCAGGATTTACAGCGTCAAATACAAGCGGTTGTGGACCACTGACGATCTCATTTGTTAATTTGTCGTCAGAAAATTCAACCAGTTGGGAATGGACTTTTGAAGGAGGAACGCCTTCCACTTCCACTGACGAGAACCCGGTCATAACCTTTGGCGCACCAGGTAATTATGATGTAACGCTTGTGGCTACAGGCCCAGGAGGCAGCAATAGTTTCACACAACAAAACTTCATTACGGTGTTACCGCTGCCAACACCAGGATTCACGTTCAACCAAAGCCAGAACACGATTGCATTCACGAATACTTCAACGGACGCTACTTCGTATCTCTGGGATTTTGGCGATGGAAACAACAGCGTAGAGCAAAATCCGACCCACACATACACGGCTGATGGGACTTACACGGTAACATTAACGGCTACAAATGCTTGTGGTTCCTTCACAACGACACAAACATTAACGGTAGTCACGCCTCCTATTGCAGCGTTTACATTCAACAGCGCTTCAGGTTGTGCTCCGTTTACTGCATTTTTCAATAATACATCGAGTGAAAATGCAACGTCATTTGAATGGACCTTTGAAAGCGGCGACCCGGCGGTCTCAAACCTGCCAAATCCATCCTGCACCTGGAATACACCTGGCGTTTACACGGTCGTGTTAACTGCATCCAATTCAGCGGGCAACAGCACAGCTACTGCAACGATTACCGTTGGCGGAGTCCCTGCCCCTGGGTTTACTTCTCAAACTGCCGGTTTAACGGTAGTTTTCAACAATACCACACAAAATGGAACTACCTATGCCTGGAGTTTCGGTGATGGCGGGTTGAGCAATGAAGTAAATCCTTCGCACACGTATGCAAGTGCAGGCACCTATACCGTTACGATGGTGGCAACCAATGATTGTGGAACAGCATCCTTTACACAAACTATAACGATTGTCGGAAGCGCACCAATACCATCATTCTCTTCCAATTTGACCAATGGGTGTGCCGGCATGACGGTGCAGTTTACAGATCAATCTGTTGGTGACCCAACTGCGTGGAATTGGACGTTTGAAGGGGGCAACCCAGGTTCTTCAACTGATCAAAACCCAAGCGTGACGTATGCTATCCCCGGCGTTTACGATGTAACCCTTGAGGTGACCAACATCTACGGATCGAGCACCGTCACATTGCCTGGATATATCACGATTTCGGGGTTGCCGGTTCCAGGATTCAATTATGCCTCAAATGCAGGCACTGTTGATTTCACGAATGCATCGCAAGGAGGAACGAGCTACTTGTGGGAATTTGGGGATGGTTCAACCAGTACGGAGGAAAATCCGACGCATACCTATGCTAATTCAGGGGTGTATACAGTAAGCCTTACGGTTACCAATGCATGCGGCGCCAGCACCTTCCAACAATCTGTAATGGTTACCCTGGTTGGTATAGATGAGTCTACTTGGCTTGAATCCTTCAAACTGTTCCCGAATCCGAGTGCCGGTAAATTTGTTCTTGAAATGAAAGGAGAGCCCAAAACAGATATGCAGTTGATCCTGTATAACAGTTTAGGTCAGTTGATGTATTCCGAAATGTTGGATTTCAGCAGCGGTACGCTTAACAAAACGCTTGATCTGAACCATTTGCCTTCAGCTGTGTACACCATGCAGTTGAAAGCAGGAACAGCGACCAAATATACTAAGGTCGTTATTCAAAAATAAAGTAGTAGTTCAGGCCGACTAGGTATCAAACAAGAGTCACCTCGGGATTATTCGGGGTGACTCTTTTGTTTTTTCTTCCGAAGTAGAGAATATCATTTGACATCAAAATTGATTTGGCTTCATTTTTGTAAAATTGGTTTTGAAATTTAATATTATCCGATGATCAGACCATTTATTACCGCGTTCATTTACATTTTCCTCCAGCAGGCTACCATTGCTCAAACTTTTAAATCGGTTGACAACTCCTTAAATGCCGGAAAAGTAGAGTGGGGGGTACAGCAATACAATGTCGGCTCAGTTCCATACGGGAAGCCGGTCACCCGTGAGTTCGAGGTGAAAAATATCAGCACAGAGAACCTGATGTTGCTGCAAGTGAAAAGTTCCTGCCATTGTACTACCGCATCATTTTCTAAGGAGGCGGTAGCTCCGGGAGAAACGACTAAAATTACCGTTACCTACGACAGTTTGAAGGAGGGTGATTTTTATCGGATTGTTACCGTGTTGACGAACTTCGATGCCGTTCAATCCATTCCGTTGATTTTGGTGGGTAAGGTGATGCCTCAGGAGGTCGTTTTAAAGTCTAATTAGCATAAAAAATAGGGTTTAAAGGATAAGACCTTTAAACCCTATTTTTAAAACCAGTAATTGTTGTTTTATTGCTCAAAAAAACTGTCGTATTGATTTCCGCCCCGTTCTGATTTAGTTGGCGCAGCCATGGGCGCATTCAGATCAAGGGTTTCGGCAGGATTGTTGGCTTTGGCAATAATTTTGTTCTTTTCACCGCCCAAAAGGAATGAAACGCCCTCTTTTTCCCATTTATCAAGCATAGCCATACCTTCTTCTTCAAATACGCCGTTTTGAAGGTCGATGCTGTCCATGAAGTTTTTGGACATGTCCATGAAACGTTCCATCTCACCAACTTTTTGACCTACATCTTCGGCCATCGCTTCCAGGGCCATATCGTACATGTATTTTTTGTCGGAGTTGCCGGCCAAGATATTCATGGCCGAGCGGATCGCGGAATGGCTGGCCTTGATGGCTTTGTATTCCTGTTCTTTTACGACAACCTGATCGGAAATATCTTCCAGCATGATCTCGGAATTTTCATACATTTTGGTCAGTACCCTGTAGAGAACCTCCATTCTTTTGTATAAATCTTCCAGTTTCATATTGGATTCTTGCAAGCGGCCTGCTTTGCGCGCTTTGAGTACCATGATGGCATCACGACCGGTTTCTTTAGCCTTACTTGCCAGGCCCAGGTTGTTTTGGATGTCTTTTTGATTTTGACGGATCATTTCACCCAATTTGTACATCTGGCCTTTTAAATTGCTGATCTGGGTATTCATTTTTCCCAGGTTGTCTTTCAAGTCTTCAATGTAACTTTTTAAGATTCCAATCGGGTCAATCTGCACGAATATTCCGGTGATCCAGCGCATGATGGATTTATAAACATACCAGATAAGGTTGCGCATTTTTGGGTCGAGCACCATATAAATGACGCCGGCTAATGCTGCAAGAATCCCAGCCAGATATAGGGTGTTTTCTGCCAAAGTGATCAAAGTTGGCAGAATTTTGTACAATAGGTACCCGCCTCCAAGCAAAATTGAGGCTAAAAAGATGCCACCCGTAATACCTTCCGGTCTTTCCCAGAAATTTTTAGGTTTCATCGGTTGCAAATCAGTCATTGTAATTGAATTATTGGTTAAACGTTTTGAATTTATCTGTTAAAAATTGAATTGAAAAAGCCCCTGACAATGTTTCGAAATCTATCATTGACGATGAAAAGTACGACAAATGCCAAAACGAAAAGCCAGAACAGGCCAATAAAAACCTTCAACAGTTTGAAAGCAAGCCACAATGCAAGCAGGCCTGCAATAAATACCACGAAGGGATTTTTCAAAAGATCGTTCATTTAAACTAGTGTTGGAAAGGTTTGCGATTTGTATGCCCCAGCGTATGGGGGTTACTTGAGGTATTGTTGAATTTTTACAACATCATTTTGCAATTGCTCCATGACAGAGGTAAAAGTAACTTCAAAGTCGGCTTTGGTTGTTTCAATTTTAACGGTGCTGTCATTTATTTCTTTACGGATCAATTCACTGTTTTTTCTGTGTTCCTCAATCTCTTTGGTCAGTTGTGCTATCTGTGCGCTTTTTTGCTGCACCATTTGATCGAGGTTTTTGATTTCCTCCTCCTTGTTACCGATTAATTTGGCTCTTTGCTGCGCATGGGCATCACTGAACCTGGTTTTTTCAGTAGCTAACACATTTAAATAATGTTGCGCTGATTCAACCAGTTTGGCAGATGTAATACCCATGGTTTGTGCCATTGCATAAGCCGATTGATAACGGGTTTGCTCATCCATCGACATTTTTGACAGGTTTTTCAGCGCTTGTCTGAATTCAAAATAATCAAATCCTTCCTGGTTGTTTTTTTCCAACGCAGTAGCAAGCACTTCCAGAAACTTATTGTTCAGGGAGCCTTCTGCTTGAACTGGCGCGGATGTGGTTGTCGCCCCTGTTTCTTTTGAAGGTATTTCAACGGTGGTCTTATTGTCGGTGCTCTCCGTATTGCCGGAGGCGCCCTCTTCAACAATAAAAACAGACTTAACTTTTTTCAAAAAATCGTTCATATCAACAAATTCGGGTCAAATGTGTAGGGGAAATTAAAGGGGCACATCAATTCGTCGGCGAGTGTACCGGAATTTCGGACAAAGAAAGGAAAAAAGGACGATAAAAAGCAGTGAAACTTTTACCGAATGGCTTGAAAAGGAACGTTTTACTCCCAGCATTTATCATTTAGGTGCGAATAATGCAAACGTACCTTGCTCAAAGACCAAGTAAATGCCCCATCAGATGTTGCTTGGCTTCGAGGTAATCGCGGCTGTCTTCCTGAGGAGGGATAACTATTGGGATTCTTCCTGCGACGATGATGGGTGATTTTTTTAACGCCTCTACCTTAACCGGGTTATTGGTGATCAAAAAGATTTCACGGATACCCAAATCCTGTAGGATAAAAATGGCGGCGTCATATTGCCTTGCATCAACATCAAAACCCAGGTGCGTGTTTGCTTCAGCAGTGTTGAACCCCTGGTCTTGCAGGTTGTATGCTTTCAATTTGTTGATCAAACCGATACCACGACCTTCCTGCCGCAAATAGATGACAACACCTCCTTGCTCCGCCGCAATTTGCAGAGAAGCGGTAAGCTGTTCTCCACAATCACAGCGCCTGGATGAAAACACATCCCCGGTCATACATTCGGAATGAATACGAACCGGAACGGGTTTAGAAGGATCAAATCCATCGGCTACCAGCGCAAGGTGAGGCATACGCTCGGAAGGTTTGTCGGCATAAGCCATCATGGTAAAATGCCCGAAATAGGAAGGAATGGGCGCCTGCGCTTGTCGTTGCATGTCCTAAAAACAACTTTTCCGTCTTACTGTTTGCGTTTAGGGAAAAGTTTTTTCAGTAATTCGGTGGCTCAAAAGTCGGAAAACAGTCGCACATATTCAACAAAAACCACCTTAAGTGTTCCAGGGATGACTAATTTTGCTCCCGGCATCCGGATTTGAATTTCTACCCATTATCCAAAACGAACGAAACGTGAACATTTTTGCCCGAATTCTACGCAGGTGGTATCGCAGTGTTCCCAAAGATGAATTTGGGCGATTGTTGTGGGGGCGTTATTTCCGCCGGCTCATTTTCAAATTGTGCTTATGGTTCTTCGGAATCACCATCGGCCTTACTCTTTTGTATGCATTTCTGCCCGTTCCAATTACCCCCCTGATGGTTCAAAGATGTTGGGAACAATCATGGGACGCGTCCCGCGATGTTCGCTTGAAACATGATTGGGTTTCATTTCAGGAACTTTCTCCCCATTTACAGTTGGCGGTGGTTTGTTCAGAAGATCAGGAATTTTTAGAACACGAAGGTTTTGATTTTGAAGCCATTGAAAAAGCCTACAAATACAATAAAACCCACAAGCGGAAAAAAGGCGCCAGTACCATCAGCCAGCAAACGGCTAAAAATGTGTTTCTTTGGCCAAGCCGCTCCTGGTTGCGCAAAGGGTTTGAGGTCTACTTTACCTTCTTGATTGAAACAGTTTGGAGTAAAGAGCGAATTATGACCGTGTACCTGAATAGCATTGAATTTGGCGACGGTATTTATGGCGCAGAAGCGGCAGCAAAGCATTTTTTTGGCAAAACAGCCAAACAAATCAATCGCCAGGAAGCAGCGCTGTTGGCCTCTGTTTTGCCTAACCCGCTGATTTTCAAAGTAGATAATCCTTCCGGGGATGTGAGAAAAAAACAAAGCTGGATTTTGAGCCAGATGCGTATGTGGGGAGGAAAAATAGATTATGACGACCCGAATACACCCAAAAAACTGGATAAATGACATTCATAGGGCTTTCATCAGCCAAGCACACCATGAATAAAAAATCAAAAAAGGTTGTCAGACAGGAAGAAGTTGCTGTTCAAACAGCGCCAACAGGCGTATCAAGGTTTTCTTTTTTTGAAAATCCCTGGTTGCCGCCCCTGCTTTTAATCACCATCACTGCGTTGACCTATTTTTCATCCCTGGAAAACGGTTTCGTAGCTTTCGACGACGACAAATCCATTTGGTACAACCCTCACCTGAAATCTCCTTCCTTCAAGGGTATATTTGGCGAGCAACTGGTTGGTATGTACGTGCCCATAACAAGTTTAGTATATGTGCTTGTTTATCAGTTGTTTGGAGAAAATGCTCAAGCCTATCACCTGATCAGTTTGTTGGTTCACCTGCTCAACGTTTGGCTGGTGTTTCGTTTGATCGGCCGGATTCAGGATAAACCGTGGGTCGCATTTTTTGCTGCATTTATGTTTGGTGTACATCCGATGCTGTCAGAGCCGATCAGTTGGGTGTCCGCGCTGAGCACACTGTTGTTTTCATGCTTTTATCTGATCGCTTTGCACCTTTTTTGGACGTTTCTCGAAAACAAAGGGCAACGGTTTTATTGGTATGCGCTTGGTGTATTTGTCTTGGCCGGGTTGTCAAAATCTGCTGCAGCTACCTTGCCTGCAGCGCTTGTCGTGCTGGATTGGTGGCGCAATAAAAAACTGAATGGACAGGTGATTTTTCAAAAATGGCCGTTCTGGTTAATCAGCGCAGGGTTAATCATATTGACCTTTATCACCCGCACAGCTGAAGGGCACGACATTGGAGGAGGAACCACGTCATTTTCAATGATCGACAGGCTGTTTATGATCAGCCATACGGTATTTTTTTACCCAGTTAAACTGCTGATTCCTTTCAGTTACAGCATTTTGTATCCATTTGTCAAAACCCAGGGTGCATGGCGAGCCGATTATTACCTGGCTTTGCCGGCACTTCTTTTTTTGATGTGGTGGGTAATTAAAAACTGGGAAAAGCAACGTGAAATTATCCTGGGAATTGGCCTCTATTTGGCGCCGCTCTTTTTGATGCTGCCGGTAGTTTCTGTTGGAACGGCTGAAATGCGCAATGACCGGTATGCCTACCTGCCCAGCATCGGGATATTTTTGCTGCTTTTGTTGGCAGCCAATCGGATCAAATCGACCGCCTTGAGATATGGTTTGTTGGCGGCCTTTTGTGGATTACTGGTCTTTCAGGGCATGCAACAATCCATGGTGTGGAAGGATGGAACCTCTTTGTTTAAAAATTGTGTCGATAAAACGCCAGACGCCGCATTGTGCCAATGTAACCTGGGATATAGTGAATTACTTGCACTTCAGTTCGATCAAAGTGTGGAACATTACACCAATGCCCTTCAATTGGATACAACCTACGTCGAAGCTTATAATGGCAGGGGACAAGCTTATTTGAACCTAGATAAAATCCCGCAGGCGCTCGATGATTTTAGCCGAGCCATCCAGGCCGGCATCGTAACTCCCAAATTATTCTTCAATCGGGGGAAATGTTATGCCATTCTAAAACGCTATTCCGAAGCCATTCCAGATTTTAATAAAAGTATTGATCTGGAGCCCAAATCTGCTGAAACCTGGTACTTCAGGGCATTTTCGCTTGAAAAAACGAGTGACCCGGCTAAAGCAATAGCGGATTATTCAGAAGCCATACGGCTGAACCCCAATTATGTGGAGGCACTTGTTAATCGCGGATTGATGTACTACCAGCAACAGCGCTACCCGGAAGCTATCGCCGACGACAGCAAAGCGCTTTCAATAGCAGCTGCAGGCATCAAACCTATGATCCTTGTAAACCGGGCAAATGCGTATTTTCAGATGGGCAACCATCCTGAGGCATTGAACGACGTCAACAATGCATTACAACTCAACCCCAACTATCCGCGCGCCTATCAAAGCCGTGCTGCGATTTTTTTGAAAATGGGACTTCCAGATAAAGCCCAGGCAGATTTAAGTCGTTCGCAAACACAATAGTTTATAAGATGCTATCTTTGCCCCAGCCAAATAAATCCTGAAACAATTCATCAATCTTACCGCAAATGATTTGCGGATTTTAACAATTATGGGTAATATACTTGCAGGTAAAAAAGGAATCATTTCAGGCGCATTGGACAGCCAAAGTATCGCTTGGAAAGTGGCAGAACGCTGCGTCGAAGAAGGCGCACAAATCGTACTGACCAATGCCCCGGTTGCCATGAGAATGGGGGAAATCAACGGTTTGGCTGAAAAATGCAACGCACCGGTTATCGGAGCAGATGCCACCTCACTCGAAGACCTTGAAAATTTGTTTCAAAAGTCGATGGAACACTTCGGTGGTAAAGTGGATTTTGTGCTGCATTCAATAGGCATGTCGGTCAATGTCAGGAAAGGAAAATCCTACACCGATCTGAATTACGAGTGGATGCAAAAAACCTTTGATGTGAGCGCCATTTCATTCCACAAAATGATGCAGACCATGTGGAAACTCGATGCGATCAACGATTGGGGCAGTATCGTCGGCCTAACTTATATCGCAGCACAACGCGTATTCCCCGATTATTCCGAAATGGCGGAGTCAAAAGCATTGCTGGAATCATTTGCAAGGAGTTTTGGTTATCATTATGGAACCAGAAACCACGTGCGTGTAAATACGGTCAGCCAATCGCCTACCATGACCACAGCAGGGAAAGGTGTTAAAGGGTTCATGGACTTTTTCGGTTATGCAGAAAAAATGTCGCCGCTCGGCAATGCTCCTGCAGATGCATGTGCCGATTACTGTGTGATGCTATTCAGCGATTTAACCCGCTACGTGACCATGCAAAACCTGTATCACGATGGAGGTTTTTCAAACATGGGAATGAGTCCAAGTTTATTGGAGGGCTAGAACCGGTTAAGCAACGTAAATACGGCTTCGACCGTTTATCAAGCTCAAGAACAAACTCAACATGTCGGCTCCAAACCATCAGCTTCGCTGCATCTTCAAAATCATTCCGGTTTTGTCCGGAATGATTTTGTCCATGTCGCAAGCGTATGGGCAGGGGCAACCTGTAGCAGCAAGCTCTACTGTACAAAAATTACCGGGTTTAACAGCGGCAAGCGGCACCACTCGAAAGGTGGCCGATGATGCTTTACTTTTCACGTTTGCGCTTTCACCTGAAAAATCCGAGCTATCAACAGACACATTGCCGGATGCAGATTTCAGGATGTACAATCCCGCAAGAAGGCAAGTTGTTGATTATGGAACCATCGGAAACCTGGGAGGGGCCGCCAGGCCTATGCTTTTTCAGATTGCCCCGCAAACTGGGTTAGAATTGGGGTTACATGCCTTTGATCTGTATGCGCTCCATGCCGGTGATTTGAGGTTTTACCGACATAAACGCGCCTTTAGTGAAGCATTTTTTTCTCAAGGGAAAAACAACCTTGAAACCCAACTGGATGCCCGTTTTTCACGTACGTTCGGCGACGGCATCAATTTTTCACTGGAGTACCGGGCAATTAATAACCTGGGGCAATACGATTACCAAAGGAACCGGCACAATGCTTTGACGGCCGGGTTGTGGATCCCAATCGGCAATCGATACGATGCTTTTTTCATTTTTTATAAAAATGTTTTTCGGCAAAGAGAAAACGGTGGTATCGTGACTGATTCCGTGTTTTCAGGCGACCAATTCGAAGGGCCGCTGGCTGCATCCGTACGACTTCCGGAAGAACGGGCATACACCCGTGTAGATGACCAGGGCTTAAATTATACCCATCATTTCAGGTTTGCAGGCGGACAGGGCCAACGCTCGTTACGAGCTACACATGTGTTCGAATGGAGTGAAATAAAATACAAGTTTTCAGATGGCGATACCATTGAGGGGCTGGGTAATGATGCATCTTTTTTTGGCAATTTCCTGGTTAATGAACGGGGAATCAGGCATTTCGGTGCACTCAACACATACTCCAACAAGTTAACCATCAATACGTTCAGGGCTAAAAAGCCTGGCGAGCCTTCTGATTTGATCGCTTTGGGAATTATGCACAATTTCCAGAGGCTGAACCAGGAGCCTCAGTTTTACAGGTATGCCAATTTGTTCCTGACCGGGGATGTGTCGTTCACGCCATCAAAAAGATTTGCCATTCAGGCAAATGCCGCTTTGGGCGTTCTTCAAAACCTGGGAGAATACCGAATTGGCGGTAATTTGTTCTTAAGCATGGGCAAAGCCGGCGTATTCAAAGCAACCTTGCTCAGTCAGCGCAGGCCCCCGGATATCTTGTTTCAACGACTGTTTGTCAGTAAAATAAAACTTTGGGACCTGGACCTTGAAAAACCGGTTGAAACCACCCTTTCAGCAAGTTATGGATTGCCATTGATTGGTTTTGAAGCGACAGCAAGAACCTCCCTGGTTAATAATTACTTGTATTATGATCAGGATGGATTTGCTGCGCAAACAAGCTCTCCGTTGCAGGTTGTTCAGTTGTTGGTAAAACAAAATTTGAAATTCGGCTGGGTTCATTTTGACAATACAGTTGCTTTGCAACAGGCCAACCGCAGTGATGTATTTCGACTTCCTTCCTGGTTTACCAAAAACAGTTTGTATATCAGTGGCAGGTTGTTTAAAAAGCGCCTTTTGCTTACCACCGGCTTTGATTTCAGGATGAACAGCGAGTTTTTGCCGGATGGTTATCAGCCGGTTACCGGCCAATTTTATCTTCAAGATAGCCTGCTGCAAAAACCTTATCCTTGGGTAGATGCTTTCCTGGCTTTTAAGGTGCAGGATTTTCGTTTTTTCTTTCGTTATGAGAATGCAATGACGTTGTTCGATAAAACCAAGGTATGGTATCAAACAGCGTACCACCCACAGCCATTCGGCGCATTGCGCTTGGGTGTAAGTTGGCGGTTTTTAGATGATAATATTGAAACGATATCTGACACCAAAAAGCCACCTTCAACAGCTCCCAATTTTGGCCAACCTGCAGGAGGCCCTGTAAAAGGAGGGAAATTTTGATTGAACAAGTTGATCGTTCGGTTGTCTTTGTTGTAAATTTTTACTTTGGCTCCCATTTCAATTTTTTGGTTTCGCAGGGATTTGCGCTTAAACGACAATGCAGGTTTTTACCACGCATTGAGGTCCGGACGCTCAGTACTTCCCCTATTCATTTTTGATCGCACTATTCTGGATGAGCTTGAAAACCGGCAGGATGCCCGGGTAACATTTATTCATCGGCAAGTAGTTGAATTGAAACGCCAACTTCAACTTATCGGAGCAGGTTTGCTGGTTTATCATGGCGAACCGGCGGAGGTTTGGAAACAAATTGTTCAGCAATGGAAGGTAGAAAAGGTGTACACCAACCGCGATTATGAACCATATGCAACACGCCGCGATGCACAAATAAAATCCATACTTGAACTAAAGGGTATCTCATTTGAAACTTTTAAAGACCATGTGATTTTTGATGGACCGGAAGTATTAAAATCCGATGGTACCCCCTATACCGTTTTTACACCTTACAGTCGGCGGTGGCTGGAAAAATTAGCGAACGGGTTGCCCAAAGTTGAACTCCAAAAATCGTTTTTCCTGAAATCGTTTCCTACGGAAAGGTATTTTGAAAATCTGTTGAAAATCAATGATTTGAATGCGGAAGCGCGACAACTGCTTTCCCGATTTCCGACCCTGGAAACGATGGGTTTCCGTCAATCGGACCTTGAATTTCCTCCGATTACCGTCGCATCAGGCCTGATTCGCGCTTATGACAAAACAAGGGATTTCCCAGCGAAGGAAGGTACATCGAAATTAGGCATACATTTCCGTTTCGGAACGATCAGCATTCGGGAGAAGGCCCGAAAAGCGCTTGATTTAAATCTTACCTTTCTGAACGAATTGATCTGGCGCGACTTTTACAGCCAGATTCTTTTCCATTTTCCGAAGGTGGCCACACACTCTTTCCGACCTGAATATGACCGGATACAGTGGAGAAATAATCCCGGCGAATTACAACGGTGGAAAATGGGCCAAACCGGTTACCCGATTGTAGATGCCGGCATGAGGCAGTTAAATGAAACCGGATACATGCATAACCGCGTACGAATGATTACAGCAAGTTTTTTAACCAAACACTTGCTGCACGATTGGCGCTTAGGGGAGGCTTATTTTGCTGAAAAACTACTCGATTATGACCTGGCGAGTAACAATGGAGGCTGGCAATGGGCGGCAGGTTGTGGTACGGATGCAGCCCCATATTTCAGGATATTTAACCCTTCCGAGCAAACTAAAAAATTTGATCCATCCCTGGAATACATTCGGCATTGGGTACCTGAGTTTGGATCATCAAAATACCCAACGCCAATGGTAGATCATGTATTTGCCCGCAACAGATGTTTGGAAACCTATAAAAATGCCCTGAAATAAGCAGGTTATTTTTTCAGGATGGCTTCCACATCTTTTAAAAGTTGTTTCCCTTCCGCAGAAAACTTTGTTGAAATTTTAGCGCCATTCAGTTCTTGCATGATGAAAGAGAAATTGTCGGCCAGCACTTCATCAGGATGGATGATGTAACCCGTGTTGTCTTTGATTTGCCGGAAAAAATCGGGTTGTTTGTCAAGTTTTAAGGTGCTGGAAACGCCGTCTTCGGCCACCTTAACCTTCCAGGTTCCATTAGCTGTTGGTTCAATTTGATAGAGGTTGAATTCCAGGTAGCCGAAAAATTCTTTCTTTTCCGGTGTATATCCGGCTTTGTTGGCATAAATAATTGGTACGGCATGAATCACGGATTGGTCTTCCTGGGTCAGGCTGATTTTTTGTGCAAAATCGACCCCATCAGGGTTGTGTAATACGCGGTTTTTCAACGCCTCAGGCACCTCGATTTTTTGGTAGCCAATAGATTCAAAACCAATCAATTTGTACAATTGAGCACTTTTTGCTGGGTTCAAGCGAGAATATACATGAAACAGTTCGTGGTACATGGTTGACGTAAACGCGTTGGTTTTGGGAGTGGCTAATTCCCCGGCGGGAATAATGATACAATTTTCGCGTGTATACCAAACGCCTTGTCCGTAATGATTTTCTTTTGTTTTGATGAGTTTGAGGGTGTCTGGAAAAATTGCCGGATTAATACTGCTTACCGTCCGGTACATGTTTTGAATCACTTCGCTTACAAATTTGATTTCACTAGCCTCAAAATCAATTACTTCTGATTTCAAAAATTTGAGATATTCGGGTAAAACAGATTGACGGGTTTGCGTCACCTCAACGGGTTTTTTCATTTGGATCGACATTTCTGTTTCTGTTACCTTTTCAAAAAAACCATTACGTTGGTCGAAGGTGATCGCTTTAGCGCCATCGTTTGCATCGAGTATCATTACTACTTTCCCTTTTTCGGGAAACATCAGCGCTGTGGGTTGTTGTGCCTCACAGGCTTGGGTAAAAACGAATGTAATCGAGAGCAGTGAAAACAGTATTTTTTTCATGTTTGTTAATTTTTAGTACAAAGAAATTCACTCGGGGAATATTAAGCGGAAAATTGTGCCGCCGGAAGGCGGACTTTCGACGGAAATGTCGATTTCGTGCAGGTTCAGAATACTTTTGACAAGCGAAAGCCCTATTCCGGTGCCTTTAACCTGGAGGTGCCTGGGGCTGCGATAAAATGGTTCAAAAATCAGGTGTCGCTCTTCCTCAGGAATTCCGTCGCCTTTGTCGCATATTTCAATTTGGTGGCGGCCTTTTTCAAAGCTGGCTTTTATCTGGGCGCTGTTGTCCGGTGAATATTTGCAGGCATTATTCATCAGGTTCAATAAGGCCAATTTGAGCAGTGTTTCGTTGGCATGAATGATCAAGTCTTCTTCTTGTTCCGGCAGTTTAAGTATCTCGATGGTTATGGGGTATTCCGGGTTCCTCTTTTTGTGTTGATCGGAAGCTTGCCACAAAAGTTCATCCAAGCGGGTAGGGGAGCGTGGTATGGAATGTGGAGTGGTATAAACACGGGCAAGGTCCATCAATTGTTGTTCCATGTTATTCAAAGATTTCAAATCATCGAGCACACTGTTCAATGCAACCTTGTATTGTTCCTGCGATCGGTCCCTTTGAAGTAATACATCAATTTGCGATCGGATGGCGGTTAATGGGTTGTTCAATTCGTGTGAAACATTTGAAATGAACATTTTTTGCATTAAAAAAGCCCGTTCTACCCGCTCGAGCAAAAGATTGAAGGTTATTGCAAGCCTACCAATTTCATCCTTGTTTTTAATGGTTTCAACTCGTTTGCTCAAGTCGCTGGGTTGAATTTTTTCCACTTCATGGAGAATGGATGTGACAGGATCAAGCGCCCTTCCGGCATAATACCAACCTGAAACCGCAACCAAAAATACGCCAATTAAAAAGCTGAAAATCAAAATGTTGCGAAGCTCCAGAATGACGGTTGGGTTACAATATCCTTCAGTGACAATCACATAAGGGCGACTATCGGGGGCAGAGACAGTTCTCCCGTATGCATGCAAATTGAAATGGATAAACCTTTCTTCTCCATGTTTATAGATGGTTTCCAGATCCCTGGCAGGGATTGGAACTGCATTCGGATTGGTTGAAAACACTCGTTGATAGGATTGATCAAAAATACTGAGGTTTTCTTGGTACGGTAAGTTGTTGATGTCGTCGTCGGGCGCGATCCAATTGGACGGCATAGGATGTAATTTATTGGCATCGAGGAGGATCGTTTGTGCAGCAACCTCCGTTTGGTTGATCAATCCCTGATAAAAGGATTCCTCCGTATTTTTTTTGAACATCCAATATACTGCGCTCAATACCGCAGCAAGAATGCCTGCGGCCAGCAATAAGAACAACAAGGTGAGCCTGGTGCGGATTTGCATCGCTATGATCTTAGGGGTGGAGCAATTCAGCCACCCTTTTGACGCCTGTGGAGGCAGGTTCTGCGATTACTTGTAAATTTGGAATTGATTCTAAATCCCAGGTGATTTGCGGTTTCGGATCCACATAATAAAATGGAATGTCAGCCGGCGCATACCTCATTAAACCTGCTGCAGGGTAAACCTGAAGCGAAGTGCCTACAATTAAAAATAAATCGGCGCGGGCAGCCAACCTGGCAGCCTTTTCCAACATAGGAACAGCCTCGCCAAACCAAACGATATGCGGGCGGAGCTGAAAGCCCCGCTCGCATACGTCGCCGATATTTAAATTTTCATCCCAACCGTAAACCAATCGCTCATCGCCCGTTGAACGCGCTTTTCGAAGTTCGCCATGCAGGTGCAAAACCTTTGTGCTGCCTGCGCGCTCGTGCAAATCATCAACATTTTGTGTAACTACCTCTACATCAAAGTGTTGTTCAAGTTTTGCCAGTCCAAAATGCCCATCATTCGGATGTACGTTCAGAAGCTGTGCGCGCCGTTGGTTGTAAAACTCAAGTACAAGCGCTGGGTTACGGTTCCATGCTTCGGGTGTAGCGACGTCTTCCACCCGATGATTTTCCCACAAACCATCACTGTCACGAAATGTTTTGATACCGCTTTCGGCAGATATGCCGGCGCCGGTCAGGACGACAATCTTTTTTTTCATCAAATTTTTACAAACTTGGTTGTCCAGATACCTGCGCCTTTTTCAAAACGAACAAAGTAGTTGCCGGCAGGCAACAAGGAGACATCAATTTTGTGTTGCAAATCCGGGTTGTTCAATGTTTTGATCACCCTGCCTTCGTTTGAAATCAAGG
>JAEUUR010000148.1 GCA_016787465.1 Saprospiraceae bacterium
TTACTTTCATATTCAACCGCTGGCTGATACACTCAATGAACTGGTAGAAGATATCAGCATTACCATACGCGATACAGCTTGCTTCTTCCGCACCTTCACCATTTACCTGGTCGATTCCGATTCCACGTTCACCGCACTGGATTCCCTGGCCTTTAACGGCGGGGATCAACAATTAACGGCGCCCACCACTTCCGCAGGAAAATTGAATTGGTCGGGAACCAATGCCACGGCGTTGCCCATCGGGCCGGTGCAGACGATGGTTTACAGCGACCTGATGGTGGATGGACTCGGAACGCCCGCATTACAAACCCTCATCGATGCTTCCATGTTGGAATCGGTGTGCGTGAATGTGGAGCACCCCTGGCTTGGTGATCTAGGTTTGTATCTTTTTGCGCCGAATGGGCAATTCATCGAACTCAGTACGGAGAATGGCGCCAACGGCGATAATTATGAGAATACCTGTTTTTCTCCGACCGCTACGCAGTCGATCAAGTTCGATTTGCCTTTTGCACCGGCTTCGGCAGCACCTTTTACGGGTAGTTTTCAACCAGAAGGGAGCTGGAATGATTTGGTCGGCGCTCCCCTGGAAGGTATTTGGCGTCTGGGTGTTATCGACGACCAAATGGGGCAAAGCGGTCAATTGATCAATTGGTCGCTGTCGTTTTCCGGAGCTGCGCTGGAGAAGTTTAAGTATCATTGGAGTACCGGCGATACTACGAAAACCGTGCAGGTGTCGGCAGAGGGAACTTATTCCGTGACGGTAAGCAACACGATGGGTTCCTTAACCAAAACCTTTGTGTTGTACACTCCATGCGGTGTGGTCGATTCCATTTCGGCAACCATTGCTGCCGGCGAAACCTATCAATTTGGCAACCAATCCTTGTCGCAACCGGGGTATTACACCCAGGCTTTTGTAGCAGCCAACGGCTGTGATAGTTTGGTGGTGCTCCATTTGCAGCTTTTGTCGGGCGTTTCGGATCCGACTTCGCCCACGGTGGTCAACATATCACCCAATCCTACTACCGGAGAAACCTGGCTAAGCTTAAACCAGGGGAGCCCCATTGCGCGGGTGCGCGTGTTCGACCTGAACGGCAAATTGATCGTGTCTCAAAAACTATCCAACGAAACCTCTTGGCTGTTGAAAACAAGCGGTTGGACATCCGGCTGGTACCTAGTTGAGTTGGAAGGCCGCGATGGCAGCCTGGCGCAGGGGAAGGCGTTTGTGCGGTAGGGGGGGATTAAATGATTAATAGATTACTTGAATAATAGATTGTTGATGTGGATTTTAGATGGAAAATTTGATTTTGAATTTCTATTGATACCACAAGTTGACAGGTAGATAATAAAAAGACCCCAAACACTACCTGGAAGCTCCAAAATCAACCATCCAACCTTCCCTCAACAATCTATTATTCAAGTAATCTATTAATCATCACTCTTTCGCTCCTTGCGGCGCTTTGGCATCGGGCGGGTTCGAGCCCTGGATCGATTGAATATAAGCAACGATCTCCCCTATTTCTTTGGGTGTCAGCATGTTGCCCCAGACAGGCATTCCTTTTTCCGGCACACCGTACACGACGGTTTGAAGGATGGAGGCTGGTTTGCCGCCGTGAAGCCAATATGGGTCGGTGAGGTTGGGTCCGATTCCACCCTGGCCCTGGTGCCCGTGACAAAGAATACAATAGCTGTTAAATACAATTTTCCCCGCCGCCATGTTTTCAGGGTTAGCGGCTGTACGGTGAAGGAGACTGGTTTGATCGGCCAGCAACGATTCCCAGTCATAAACTTCCTTCTTAAAGCGGGCCATTTCCAGGCTGTCCTTTTTGATTTTACTTGCACTGGCAGGGATATGTTGAAGGAATGCGATCAACGCGAGCACCTCTGAATGGAACATCC
>JAEUUR010000165.1 GCA_016787465.1 Saprospiraceae bacterium
ATCGCTGCCGGAGTGTTGGAACAAATGCTGGCGGAAGCCCCCGATGAAATCAAAGGACAAATTCGCGATAACCTCAACTGGATCCGTGATGCGCGGGTGAATCTGCCGGTCGTAGGCTCTTTCTCCCGCATATTGTACGCCGATTCAGAAGGTCGCATGCGCATCAGCAAGGCCTTCAACGATGCAATTGCCCGCGGCGAATTAAAAGGGCCCGTGGTACTCGGCCGCGACCACCATGATGTGAGCGGCACGGATTCGCCGTATCGCGAAACCGCCAATATTTACGATGGCTCCCGTTTCACGGCCGATATGGCAGTGCACAACGTCATCGGCGACTCGTTCCGGGGGGCTACCTGGGTGAGTCTGCACAACGGCGGCGGCGTAGGTTGGGGCGAGGTGATTAACGGTGGTTTTGGCATGGTGCTCGACGGCACGTCGGATGCCGACCGTCGCTTGCACAGTATGTTGTTCTGGGACGTAAACAACGGCATCGCGCGGCGCGCGTGGGCGCGCAACCCGCACGCGCTGAGCACCATCGAGCGGACGATGGCTCAATATCCGGAGTTGAAGGTGACGGTGCCCCACTTAGCTGATCCTGAAATGATACAGCGGGTCATGAAAGAACAATGGTCGGACCGAGCTATTTAATTTTATCAAATCGCGCCTGGAAAAAGCGGAGGTATTTGGGTTCGTACACCATTTTTAAACCTTTAATTCGCTTTCGGTTTTGATACACATTGAACACTGATTCGGCGATGACGTCCATGTGTGCCTGAGTATACACGCGACGTGGGATGGTAAGGCGCACTAATTCGAGTTTTGGATAATAATTTTCACCGGTTTGAGTGTTTCTTCCTGCCGAAACAATGCCCCGCTCCATGGTACGGATGCCGGAATCAATGTACAATTCAGCGGCAAGTGCCTGGGAGGGGAATAAATCCTGAGACAGATGCGGTAAAAAACGTTTGGCGTCGATGAATATTCCATGGCCCCCAATCGGCTCTGTGATCGGGATACCATTTTGTTTCATCTGTTCACCCAGATACAACACTTGCCCGATTCGCGCTTTCATGTGATCGTCGGAAACAGATTCGTAAATGCCGATGGCCATTGCTTCCATATCACGGCCAGCCAATCCGCCGTAGGTATGTAGTCCTTCATAAACGACAACCAGATTACCTGCTTCTTCGTAATCTCTTGAGTCGTTGAGTGCTAAAAAACCTCCTATGTTTACCAATGCGTCTTTTTTTGCGCTCATGGTTGCACCATCGGTATAGCTGCAAATTTCATGAACAATACTTTTGATCGACCGTTTTCCGTAGCCAGGTTCACGTTGTTGGATGAAGTACGCGTTTTCTGCAATACGGGTCATGTCGAGCATGATTTTGATGCCTAGTGGTTGGGTATATGCACGAAGCGCTTTCAGATTTTCAAGTGAAATAGGTTGTCCGCCTGCCATGTTCACGGTAACGGCGATACATACATAGGGTATTTTGCTGGCTCCATGTTTTTTTACGAGGGTATCCAATTTGCCTAGATCGACATTTCCTTTGAACGGATGTAAGTTGGCGGCATCATGCGCTTCATCGATGATGATATCGTGAAAGATGCCGCCTGCCAACTCTTGGTGGAGTCGAGTGGTCGTGAAGTACATGTTACCGGGAATGATATCGCCGGGCTGAATCAAGATTTTGGATAGAATATTTTCAGCACCTCGGCCCTGGTGGGTAGGTACTACAAATCGATAACCGTACACCTCTTGTACGGCTTTTTCAAGATGATAAAAATTCGCGCTGCCTGCGTAAGCCTCGTCGCCGAGCATGATGCCGGCCCATTGGCGATCGCTCATCGCTGAAGTGCCGCTGTCGGTCAGCAAATCAATATAAACATCTTCTGACCTCAACAGGAAAGTATTAAAGCCGGCCAGTACGATTGCCCTTTTCCGATGGGCCGGTGTTGTCATTTTGAGCAGTTCAACCATTTTAATTTTAAATGGTTCCGCCCAGGAATGTTTGACGTTCTTATAATTGTTCATATTAAAAGATTATATTCGTTTCTTCTTCAGGGATAGTAGTTTGCCGGCCCAATACAAAAGCAAAGAGGCTAATGCTATTCCTGATGTAATAAAAATCATGAAAAACGGTCGTAGCGAATTCATCATATCAGTGAAGGTTGTTTGAGGATGGCTCATCTGCCACATTCCTTTAATAAGCCCTGCCAGGTTCAGCGACACCCAAAACGCTAGTAAAGCAGCCTGTGTAGCCCAAAAAGCTACTGCAAGCCATTTATTGGGTTTGATGGAAGCTCCCCAAAATTCAAAACATGCAGCCAACAGAATCATGGTATTTATGCCAATAGTTGTACCCATGGCATGGGCAACGGTTATGTGTGTACCATGTGTATATAAATTGAGCGCCGGAATCGACATTAAAATCGCCTGACCTAAATTAAGAAATACCCAGATATCTGAAGCAATTAAAAAACGGTAGGGCAGGTAATGAAAATTACGTTGGGCTTCAGCAACGTTTCTTTTCCAATGATAGATGATTTTTATAAAAAACACCCATTCAGTCATGCTGACCATATAACCGGTGTATCGTATGTAAGGAGCTGTTGGTAATGTATAAATATGATGACCCCAATTAAACATCAAGTTGAAAAGCCCTAAAAAATACATCCCAAAAGCAAGCGGAGACCGTTGGTCAAAGCCACCATCGTTGATTCTTGACATCAGAAAAAAAGCCGTGCCGTAAATTAACTGATTCCACGCGCCCACCAACGAGCCATTCGATTTCCATTGGATGGTTATATCCGTTACGATATGCTCTCGGAAATAAGGGAATAGCCATAGATAGCTTTCTGCAAATGAAAAAAGGAAAAACAACCCACCTGTCAACCACATCCAAATGTATACAGGCCACTTGGGAATTCTGGCAATTGACTTGATTAAATGGATCAAAAACATTAGCCACCCCAGAGCAATTGGAAAGGCCCAAACCGGATTGAATTCCCAATACTCCCGACCACCAAAATCTCCACACAGATAGGAAGCATAAATTCCAACGATAGCAATAACCCATAAAGTTCCGTGGGCGATACTTAAAAGCCTGGAGGGTTTCACTCCAAATCCCATTTCCAAACCATAATAAACACATCCAGAAGCTGCGGGAAGTATCCAGAAAATAATTCCCGATACATGCATGGGTCTGAGTTTTGAAAAATAAACACCGAGTTCCGGAACAAGGTAACAGGAGGACGCTGTTACGCCCATGACCAATCCGATAATCAACATGATTAAAGCTCCGAATAAAAAGCGACTCCCCATTGGATGCTATTGTTTTTGATGGCACATGCCGTCATTTAATATCTTAAAACTCCGTGGGTCTGCAGATCCACAGGCGTCCGTTTGTTTCAGAAATTCTATCAGTTGTTCCATTTCATCCTCCTTCAATGTAAAAGCGGGCATTTGAGCCACACCCGTCGTTATGATTGCACTTATCCACTTAGAACCTTTGCCAGATTTTGAATACACATTGGTCAAATCAGGGCCAAGGTGTCCTCCTAAACCGTATAATTGGTGACACGATTGGCAGTTATACCGTTGCCATACTAACCTCCCATCCATAAGCGTCATGGGAGAGGCTCCAGCATCGGCATATAACGGTTTAATGTAAATGCTGATAGAAAAACTGAGGAAACTAATGCACAAAAACAGGAATATGTATCGGGGATATCGATGATTTACCATGGCGCCTATATTTAGATGGTAAGGCGAAGGTAAACGGAATTTTGTTTTAAGACAAAAAAGTCTTAATTATGTTTGTAAAAAATAGACGGCTCTATACGATGAACATTTTGATCATTAAAAGGACACATTAAAACGTGTTAATTCCGTTCCAAACTACACCCCGATTTTTCAAATAATTCATCACAAACTCAAAACAACCCGCTTCGCTGCCCACAAGTTCCGGTGGGAAAACGCCTTTTTTCGTGAACATGCCTTTCAGGATCAGGTTTGCTGCTGCATCGCAGGTGTAGCCGGTCGTGCGGCTCATGGATGAAATTTGTGTGTCAGGGTCGTATCTGTCGAGCATGTCGTACTGAACGCGCTGCGCTTTTCCATCTTTCGTGCCTTCCACGGCCACTTGCATCACGGTCAGTTCTTCTTCTGTTTCGCCGAGTTTCCACTCCTTGAACAGAATTTTAGAAGTGAACTGCAGGGGAGAAACCTGGGTATCGCCGAATGTGATCGGTGTTTCGGAAAAAAAGCCGGCAGCCTTCAAGGCCGAGATCAGCTCGATATGACCCGGATAACGCAGGGTTTTTTCTTTTAACGTTGGGATGTGCGGCATGGTGAAAAGCAGGCTGCGGAGCCCGTCGGTATTGAACGCTTCGAGGGTGCCGACGCCTGCGAATTCCATCAATTCGGGTTCGCTGAGCGCAGGTTTCACTACGATATGGCCGTTTTCCTTGAGTCGGGCCGGGCGCACATATTCTTCGATGACATCCACCGGTGAAAATGGCGCCTTGTACTCGAAGGGTTTTTTTCGGTATTTGGGCAACCCGCCGACATAACATTCAAACGATGAAACCTTCATTTGTTGGTCGTAATGCCCTAGAATGAAGTTACTCATGCCGGGTGCAACGCCGACGTCGGTGATGACCGTGACGCCTTTTTCCTTGGCCAAGGCATCGAGGTCGAGGCTGTTTTCAGGGAAAAAGGAAATGTCGGCAATATTTTTACCGCATTCGATCACGGTTTGCAGGGTTTTGAAACCCATGAAGCCCGGCACCGCGGTTACGACCAGGTCGAAAGGTTGCAACCACTCCGCATAACGCGAATATTGCTGTAAATCGGCTTGAACGGTTTGGATGGCGGCGTTTCTTTTTTTCAGCGTGTCGAGGTTCGCCTGACTGACATCGAAGGAAGTAACCGAATAATTGGCGGCCAAATCGAGGGCCATGGCGCGCCCGACCATTCCGGCGCCGAGGATTGCTATTTTCATGGATGCTGGATGCTAGATACTGGATGCTTGATACTGGATGCTGTAACTCACATCCACTGTGAATTCTGGGCAAATGTAAAGCGCTTTAGGAATGGATTATCCGATAATCAACAATGAATGTTGGACGTTCTTGTCGTTTCTTTGAGCCATGAAACTTACGATTGGAACAATACTAGGATCCAGGGATGTTGGAATTGAATGTGAGGTGAAAGCATTTGAAAGCAGGCAAGCGCTGACGGATGCGCTGCTTTTGGGCGAAATACATGCTTTTTGGTATCCCTTGGTCGGGCTTCCGGTGAATTTGCCGACAGAATTGGCCATTACAGCGGTTTCCGAACGGGAAAACCCGGCGCTCGCTCTGTATATGCGCACAGATTTATTCACGCCAGGTGAAATTTTTAAGTTGAAAAAAGGCGCTGCGGTCATTGCTAACGCTCCTGGTATCGATGCGCAATTGGCCGATATCAGGCCCGATGTGCGTTTTGTTTCCGGCGGCGGGCTCGACGATTTGAAGTCTGAAGTGGCAGACGCATTGATTCTCCCGGTCTCTCAGGCGCCTGGTCCGTCAGACGAGTATTTTGTTTTGGAGTTAAACCCGCGCGAGTTTTTTCCGCTGCCCGGTCAGGGTGTTTGGGCGTTTGTTTGCCTGCGCAGCGATACGGCCACCCGCTTGGTTTTGAAAGCAGCGCATCATCCGGAGGTATCGGCATGTACGAACGTGGAGCGCGGTTTGTTAAAAAGTTTGGGGCAGGAATGGGAGGGCCGCCTGGCAGCTTGTTGCCAGCGGGATGCCAACGGGAATTACCACGCCGGAGCCGCACTGCTTTCAGAAAAAGGCCTCCTGCGCGCGTACGCGTCGTCGAGCACCTATTTGGGGTTGGTGGAGGCGTTGAAAGGGAGGTTGGGGTAGCCCTTCCTGTTAGCCCGCTTCAACTTCAAAATTTGACTACCCTTTCAGTTCTCCAACCTTCTTTCACTCGAACCCGAAGGCAATAAGGGCCAGAGGCAAGCGCTGATAAATCGATCAGGCCCTCGATGGCTGTTCCGCCCTGCACGCGGCGCCCCTGAGCGTCCAGCAATTCATACAAGCTATTTTCCGGATCAGTTCCTTCCACCCGAATCGGGCCGGAAGTGGGGTTTGGATAAATTTTAAAATCGTCGGTCAAAGATGCCGCCCCCTGGCGGTCGCTTCCTGGGGCTGACGCACCGAAGGTACAAGCCCATTCCACTTCCACGCGTGTATTGCAGCCCGATTGATTGAAACTGATGCCGGCCCAGCGCGTTGGATCAGACAAGTAGTTGCAGATTGCCATACTGTTGCAAGTGTTCAAGATGTTGTTGTTTTTGATGGTCAGGCCGGTCATTCCGGTCGGCGCGATATTGTCGAGGCCCCAAAGTCCGTAGAGTGCGTCGTTATTGACGATGCGCAGGCTGCCGTTGAGGGTGGTAAGGGTATTCAAGGCATAGACGTTGGCCAATGCCGGATTGTTTTCGATCGAAAAATCGTTTCCGATAAACGACAGCCCATTCAGCCCGTCGAGCGACGCAAGCGATACATTGTTGGCAATGCTGGCTTTGTTGCCAATGTAAAACAGGTTATTCATGCCTGTGAGATTGGGCAACAGGTAGTTATCCATGACGACCAGATCGGTACCGACGTACCAAAGTCCGACGAGGCCATACAGGTTTTGCAGCATGTGATTAGCCACCAGGTTCAGGCTGCCGGTGTAATACATCGATTCGAGGCCATTCAAAGAAGTCAGGGCTGCGTTATAGGAGATTACTAACCGCACAGTGATAAAACGCAGGGCGTTTAGTCCGTTGAAGTTGGTGAGCGTCGGATTCAGGGCCACATCCAGGGCGCCGTAGAGATAGTTTAGGCCATCGAGTCCGCTTAAGCTGTTGAGCGCGCCGTTGTCGGAAATATTGATGTTGCCCACCACGTAGTAGAGGTTATTGAGTCCCTGGAGGTTGGGCAACGCATCGTTGTTGTAGATGTTGATGTTGCCGGAAAGGGTGCTGAGGCCGTTAAATCCGTTCAAGTTGGCCAGCGCGGGATTGGAAGTTATGGTGATGGACGTGTTTTCAAGGTCGTGCCCCAGGCTGGTAAGAGGCCCGAACCCTAATGAAGCGAGTGCGTTGTTGAGTGCCACCGAAACACGCCCTCCCACGCTTCGCAAACCACTGAGTCCGTTTAACTGCAAGAGGCTGGGGTTGTCGTTGATTTCAAGGTTGCCCCCGACTGTTGCGATTTGTTGTAAACCGTTGAGGTTGGTCAGCACGGTGTTGAATGCAATCGTCAATATGCCGCTCACGGATTGGAGGTTCGCCAAAGCGGACAGGTTGCTGATATCGGAGGCTCCCGGCCCAATCGGCCCAATGGTGAGGTTTCCGTTGATGGTCGCACAGCCCGGATAATTGGTGGCAAAGGCATTGACAGCCGCCTGCGTAGGCAAGTGCACATCGCCGGCGGGGCATTGACTTTGAAGGTGTTGTGCAAAAAGCAGGCCGAGGATAATTAAAATGGCTTGTTTCATAAACTGGGTTTGTGTCAGTGAAAAACGGTTAAAAAACAAGCCAAAGGTGGTTGCGGTGGAAGGGCAACAGCCTTGAAATTCACGTCAAAAATTGGGAAAATTGCGACGAAGGCGTACTACATCGGTGAAGAATAGGTATGCCGTTTTTGAGCAGCACGAAGGAAGTGCGGTCCGGGAAGCGTATGCACGCTTCAATGGCGATAAAGTTCCTCGCCTAAGCAGTAATTAACGCTAAACTACCAGCCACTCTACCAGCCAATCGGGCATTGTTCAGCACCAGTTGAATATTAGCTTTCAGGCTGTTGCCTCCGCTGAGCTGTTCGATGCGCGCTAACAAAAATGGGGTGAGTTGTTTGCCGCTGATACCAGCCTGAGCGGCCTCTCGGGTAGCGGCAATGATCGTACGTTCAATTGTATCCGGGTCGATTTGGTTTTCTTCCGGAATCGGGTTGGCGATCAGGACGCCGCCGGTAAGGCCCATCGACCATTTGGCATGCAGCAGTTCGGCAATTTCCTGCGGCGTATTCATTCGGAAATCCACGTTGAGTCCGCTCCGTCGGGTGAAAAAAGCCGGGAATTCATCCGTTTGAAATCCCAACACCGGAACGCCGTATGTTTCCAGGTATTCCAGGGTAAGTTTAAGATCGAGGATACTTTTGGCTCCTGCGCTCACGACAGCCACGGGCGTGCGCGCGAGTTCCTGCAGGTCGGCCGAAATGTCCATGGTTTCTGTAGCGCCGCGGTGCACGCCGCCAATGCCGCCGGTGGCAAACACCCGGATGCCGGCCATCTGGGCAATGATCATGGTGGATGCAACGGTGGTAGCGCCGTGCAGTTTTTTGCTCACCAGGTATGGCAAATCACGTCGGCTCGCTTTGGCAATACGTGCGCCTTCTTTTCCAAGCAATTCAATTTGATCTGTGCTCAAACCCGCGCACAATTTTCCATCAAGGATGGCGCAGGTAGCAGGCACGGCGCCCGCATCGCGGACGGTTTTCTCCACCAGTAGCGCTGTTTCTACATTGGCAGGGTAGGGCATGCCGTGGGCAATGATGGTGCTTTCAAGTGCAACCAAGGCCTTGCCTTCGTGAATAGCTGATTGGACTTCTTCTGAAAATTGTACCACGAGGGAGAATTGGTTCGATTGATCCGATTGGTTCGATTGAGTATGTGGACAGAATTAGTTTTGGGAAAAATGTTCAGTTTCTGCAGATACCTCCCTACGGTCGGTATGACTGCTCACACAGAGGAAAACCAAGTTCATCGGATTTCTCACTTCGTTCGAAATTTTCCCAACACAGCATATTTTCGAGCGTCAGCGAGAAAACTGATGATCAATTGCTTCTTTTTTGCGAGCAGTCATACCGACCGTAGGGAGGTATCTGCACTTCATTTTGCCTGACTACAGTTTCTCTAATTTAATTCTGTCCAC
>JAEUUR010000624.1 GCA_016787465.1 Saprospiraceae bacterium
GGAGAAAAACCTGGCCATGCGCCTCGAAGACACCAACAGCGCTGATTCCCTTATGGTGTACGGCCGCGGTGTATTGCACCTATCCGTTTTAATCGAAACCATGCGCCGCGAAGGTTACGAACTTCAAATTGGTCAGCCACGGGTAATCACCAAAACCATCGACGGCGCCAAATGTGAACCGATCGAGGAATTGACCATTGACGTGCCTGAAACCTCCAGCGGCAAGTGTATCGAACTGGTAACCCGCCGCAAAGGGGTGATGAAAAGTATGGAACCCAAAGGCGAACGATTTATCCTCCGTTTTGAAATTCCTTCCCGCGGTATCATCGGCTTGCGTTCGAACGTACTCACAGCTACCCAAGGTGAAGCTATTATGACACACCGTTTCATGAGTTACGAACCATGGAGAGGCGATATTCCTGGTCGCCAGAACGGTTCTCTCATCGTCATGGAAACGGGCACATCCTTCGCTTATTCACTCGACAACCTGCAAGACCGAGGCGTGTTTTACATCGATCCAGGTGAAGAAGTATACGAAGGTCAGGTGATCGGAGAGAACAATCGCCCGGGCGATTTGGTAATTAACGTCACAAAATCAAAAAAATTAACCAACCACCGCGCATCCGGCTCCGACGATAAAGCAACCCTGCCTCCTCCGCGCAGGTTCTCCCTGGAGGAAGCCCTGGAATACATACAAGAAGATGAGTATGTGGAAGTTACGCCAAAAAGCATCCGCCTGCGCAAAGTATATTTAAAAGATTTTGAACGGAAAAAAGCTTCTAAAGACGTCGTAACCGTTTGAGCATTTTACTCGTCTCAAGAAAAAATATCGGTTGAAACTTTTTGAAACGTTTTTCGTTTTCCAAAGAATTTTACTTTTGCAGCCATTTTGAAGCGGCTCCACCCGCGGCTGTCCCAATTGCTTAATTCATATGCGCACCAAACTCTCACAGTTCAATTTTAATTTACCCAAAGAACTGGTGGCTCAATATCCCTCCCAAGAACGCGACGAAAGCCGCCTGATGGTAGTGAACCGGAGCACCGGTAAAATTGAACACAAAGTTTTTAAAGATCTCCTTACCTATTTTAATGATGGGGATGTGATGATCTTCAACAATACCAAAGTTTTTCCCGCACGTCTCTACGGTCAGAAGGAAAAAACCGGAGCAAAAATTGAAGTTTTTCTGCTTAGGGAACTCAACCACAGCGCCCGTTTATGGGATGTATTGGTTGATCCTGCCCGGAAAATCCGTGTCGGAAACAAATTGTACTTCGAAGATGAAAACGGCCACGACGCGCTCGTAGCTGAAGTAGTTGACAATACTACTTCCCGCGGCCGAACGATCCGTTTCCTGTTCGATGGCACCGAAGAAGAATTCCAAGGCGAACTTTCCCGCCTGGGTAACACGCCGCTACCAAAGTACATTGAGCGGGATCCGGAAGAAATCGATCGTGAACGTTACCAAACGATTTATGCCAAGGAAATGGGCGCTGTTGCTGCGCCTACTGCCGGCTTGCACTTCAGCCGCGAATTGCTTAAACGCCTCGAACTTAAAGGCGTTCATTTCGCTGAACTGACCTTGCATATCGGTTTGGGCACCTTCCGTACGATCGATGTGGAAGATCTTTCCAAACACAAAATGGAAGCCGAATATTTCCGCATTTCGAATGAAACTGCCGAAACCGTAAACCAAGGCCTCCAGGAAGGGAAAAAAGTATGCGCTGTCGGCACCACCGTTATGCGTTCTATTGAAACTGCCGTATCCGCTGAAAACATGTTGAAGCCGGTAGAAGGCTGGACGAACAAGTTCATCTATCCGCCCTACGATTTCAGCATCGCCAATTCAATGATTACAAACTTTCACCTGCCAAAGTCAAGCTTACTTATCATGATCGCCGCTTTCGGCGGAATCGACCTGGTGATGGACGCTTACAACGAAGCTGTGAAAGAAAAATACCGCTTTTTCAGTTACGGCGATGCCATGCTGATTTTGTAAACCTACCAAGCAACCTTTACAACCTAAACCTGCTCATTCTACTCATAAACCTTTCAAACAGACAAGATCATGTATTGGACGCTCGAACTGGTTTCACATCTGGAAGAAGCACCCTGGCCCGCAACGAAAGACGAGTTGATCGACTATGCCATCCGCTCCGGATCGCCTGCTGAAGTCATCGAGAACCTCGAAGAACTGGAAGACGACGGAGAACTCTATGAAGGCATTGAAGATATCTGGCCCGACTACCCGCGGCATGATGACTTCTTTTTTAATGAAGACGAATATTAACGCGGACGAACTGTTTTCGCGGATTTATACAGAGCTTGTCAGGTACGCCTGCAAGCTCTGTTTCTTTTTCAAATACTCAGCCCCTGGAACCAGGGTATGATTTTATGGTTAATTTTGAATATTAAGCAGTTCAAGTGTAGACAATATTCTAACTTTCATAACTACTTTGCGTTGACTATAACATATGTAGCCCTTCCCATGACAAAATTGACCTTCTTTTTCACCGCGCTTAGCTTCATTGCCTGCAAATCATTGGAAACAAAACCAGTGAAAATTCCCGCTCATTTCGATTGGCAGGGTCACCGTGGATGTCGCGGTCTTAAACCAGAAAATTCCCTACCCGCCTTTTTACACGCGCTGAAATTCCCCGAAGTGGTAACCCTGGAGCTCGACTTGGCTGTTTCCAAAGACGGCCAATTAATCGTCAGCCACGAGCCATTTTTTAACCCTGCAATTTGTTTGAAACCCGATGGCAGTCATTTTACGGATTCAACGGCTCTTCAACTGCCTTTGAACAGCCTCACAGCGCTTGAAATTCAATCGTACGATTGTGGCAGCCTTGGAAACCTGCGATTTTTGCAACAGGAAAAAATGAAAGTGTATAAACCCTCCTTGCGGGAAGTGATACAAACGGTGCGCGCACAAAACCCAAACGTGAGGTGGAACATGGAGATCAAAAGCCAACCCGAATGGGATGGCCGTTTTCACCCCGTGGTGGATGAATTTGCAAGTTTGGTAATTTCAGAAATCCGCATGCAAGGCCTGGAAAAATTGGTAACCGTTCAATCTTTTGATACGCGCGCACTCGAAGCCATGCACCGCCTGGCCCCTGAAATCCCCCTGGCCTATTTGATTGAAAACCAGGATGATGTTGAAAAAAACATGAAACGACTCAGCTTTACTCCGCTGATCTACAGTCCGTATTACCTGACCGTCAATAAAAAAATGCGGCGCGTTTGTAACCAACACCACATGAAATTGATTCCCTGGACGGTGAATGATGTGGCCTCTATGCGACGCTTAATCCGCCTGGGTGTCGATGGCATCATTACCGACTATCCGAACCTGATTGGCAAAGTAGGTAGGTAACATACGTGAAGAGGACGTTTACAACTCGTCCACCCAACGGCGTACCGGCAAGCGAGCCTGAGGTTGCCAATTGCCCGTTTCCCAGTTCATCGATTCCAATGCATTGAAATTCAATTTATAATCGAACTGAGAGGGTACGTTGTATGTATATCCGTGATAGTAAAATGCCTTGCCTGCTTCTTTTGCAAATTGCAGTTCCAACAGCATGGTGTACGTGCCGAGGCTTAATGGACCATAAGCCGGGTCATAAATGCAATAGGTACCTGAAACGGCGGTTTCTCCAAGATGAAAAAAAGAACAGGAAACCAGTTTTGCGTCCAAATAAACCCTGTATTCCAAACCTTCAACCGGTGTTTCCGCCGAAAAAGGGTTTAAAAAAGACAACAACGAAGCCGGTTGCCTTTCCTGCAGCCTGCCGACGTGCAGGTCAAACAGTTTCATCTTTTGTTGCGACAGCCGGATGTGGCTTCGACGAACAACCAAGTGCGCATTTCGGCGCATCAATTGCCGTTGACTTTTTGAAGGTTGAAAATCTTCCAGTCGGATACGCAATGGAACTGTGCGGCAAATTTCCGCACGGCAAACTGAAAAATTGTGCCTGACAATGGAGTTCCCCAATAAACGCCAGCCGGTGTTTAACAGATGATCGAACTCCGCACCGCTCATAACTTCCATGGGCCGGCGTTCATCAATGACATTATCGAGGAAGGTGGACTGATGCAAAATAATTGATTCGATTGATCCGATTTTTCGATTAATAACCGGATTGGACATAATTCAACTTGAAACGTATTTTTTAGATTTGGAGTTTCCGCAAGTTTATAGATTTTTCCCAAAATATTACCAGTAAGTTTGCAAAACTGTTTGTTACTGCCTGTTTCTTGCCTTTCTATCGAATCAATCGATACAATCGGATCAATCGAAAAATCGAATCAATCAAATCATATGCTGGATTTTTCATCGCCTCTGCCACTGCTCTACCACACTTATAACAGCCTGTTTTTGAGTTTGCCGTTTCGTGGAATCGAAGAAACCGGCACACACCTGGCATTGTTCGCACAAGCATGTGAAAAGGGATTTTCGACTGATAAAACGCCGGAACAAATCATTGAAGACTTTTGGAATGAATATGCGGAGCACGTGGATCGTGACAAACAACTTGCCTTATTATTTCATTTCATCCAATACGTAGAAAGGCAGGTCGTGCTTTTTGATGCCGTGGAAGACGCCCTGTTCGCACAATTGCACGATATGAACGGCCCGGGATCGTTAAATCATTTTTTAGCGCGGTTGGATTCCCAGGTATTGCGGGAGAAGTTATTGAATAAAGTCAAGTCATTTAGTCTTCGGCTGGTGTTAACTGCGCACCCTACCCAGTTTTACCCTGGCAAAGTACTTGGTATCATGAACGATCTGGTGACGGCCATTAAATCGAATAACCTGGTCGAAATCCGTTTACTGTTGATGCAACTCGGCAAAACGGCTTTTGTTAACCGTGAAAAACCAACCCCTTACGACGAAGCGGTAAGCCTGGGCTGGTATCTTGAAAATGTTTTGTATCAGGTACTGCCCGAACTGATGTTCCGCTTGTTAAAAACACTTGGCGTAGCTCCCGACACCTTCGACAATCCAAGGCTGCTGGCACTTGGTTTTTGGCCTGGTGGCGACCGCGACGGGAATCCATTTGTCACCTCTGAAACAACCCTTTTGGTAGCCCGATTGCTCAGGGAAGGCGCTTTGCGCGGCTATTACCGCGATATCAGGCAATTAAAACGCAGACTTACCTTCAGGGATGTGGAAGAAACGGTATTGAATATTGAACGAAAACTGTACAACACACTTTACACCTCCGAAACTGAAAAATGTTATTCAAATTGCAAAGAGTTATTGAACGATCTGGCTGTTACCCGCACATTGCTCGTTGAGCAACACGACGCTTTGTTTCTCGATGATCTTGACCGGTTTATGCTGAAAATTAAAGTTTTCGGGTTCTATTTTGCCACTTTGGATATTCGTCAGGACAGCCGGAAACACACCGAAGTTTGGGAAGCCATCTTTCAATATTCAGTCAAAGACGGTCGCTGGAAAAACTACGATGAATTTTTACAAGCCGAAGAAAGCGACCGCATCAACTACCTGTTGGGCGCTGATTTTTACCTCGATGAAAACGATTTTGCCGATGGATTTGTGAAAGAAACGATCCGGTCTTTCCGGGCCATTTCAGAAATTCAGCAACAAAACGGCGAGTTAGGCTGCCACCGGTATATCATCAGCAATTGCCGCAGCGCATACAATGTGGCAGAGGTGTTAGGCATCGCTCAACTTGTATCCCCCAGCAATGAAGTGAATCTGGATATCGTGCCGCTGTTCGAAACCATCGACGATTTAGGGCGCGCCGATGAGGTCATGCAAGTGTTGTACAGCAACAAATATTATGCACAACACCTCGCAGCCAGGGGTATGGTGCAACATATTATGCTGGGCTTTTCAGACGGCACCAAAGACGGTGGATACCTGCGTTCAAACTGGAGTATTTACCGCGCCAAAGAGGCGCTCACCCGGGTCAGCAGGGAATATGACATCAAAGCGGTATTTTTTGACGGCCGCGGCGGACCGCCGGGCAGGGGCGGAGGCAACAACGCCAGTTATTACGCTGCACATGGTCAGGACATTGAAAACCAGGCCATTCATGTCACCATTCAGGGGCAAACCGTCAGCAGCACCTACGGCACGCAGGAGTCAGCCTCGTTCAACATAGAAAGATTGCTCACCGCAGGTTTGGAAAACTTTCTTTTCCCGGATCATGCGCGCGAACTAAGCACGGCCGACCGGCAACACCTCGATCAGTTGGCCGATGCAGCCTATGAGGCATATCTGGATTTGAAAAACGACCCGGCGTTTGTGCCATATCTCGAAAAAATGACTCCGTTGAAATGGTATGGTGATTCGAACATTGCCAGCCGGCCTACCAAAAGAAACGACGGTGGAGACATGAAATTCGATGATCTGCGCGCTATTCCATTTGTTGGCGCCTGGGCGCAAATGAAACAAAATATCCCCGGCTACTACGGTATCGGTGCAGCTGTGAGCGGGCTTCCAAAACAAGAACGTGAAGAAATCGGGCGGTTGTACCAGCGCTCCCTGTTTTTCAGAACCCTGATGGAAAACTCTATGCAATCGCTTTCAAAATCCAACTTTTTAGTAACCCAATATCTGGAGAAACATCCTCAATTCGGTGGCTTTTGGCATAAACTGCATACTGAATATGCCAAAAGTTTAAATGTGCTTGAGGCGTTTTCGGAAAGCCGGAGCCTGCTGACGGAGAACCCTGTTTCCAAAGAAAGTATTGCGCTTCGCGAGCGCATCGTACTGCCTTTGATCACCATTCAACAATATGCATTGCAACAACTTCAGTCGGAATCTTTAACCGATTCGGAAGCCGAAACATACCGAAAACTGGTATTGCGTTCCATGTTCGGCATCATCAATGCTGCCAGAAACGCGGCCTAGTGCTACATCCGGTGCATGCGCTATGAATATATGAGGCAGATTTTTCATTCATCAAGGCGTGAGGAGGGAGAAATACGGGATATTTTAACCGACGAATAACACAGATGAAGGGAAAATATGACCGTAGATTCATAGCTTATTCGCCGGATGCGGCACTAGGTTATCTACAACCGTCGCCGGTATTCGGCGGATGAATGAGGTTGTATTTCACCCAACCACTGTCGCGGCCACCGGCGGCTTCCCAAGGCCGCACATCTTTTCGCCAGTGGCCGAACAGAGCGCTGTATTTGGTGCGCATGATTCCCCTGCCGTCTTCGCCATTACAAGTGCTGATCATATCCGGGGTGCCGGCGCCCGATCCGCAGAGAATGAGTTTGCCTTGCGCATCGTAACAACATTGCTGTCCGGAGCGCCCTTCACTGGTTGAAACAGATGGATAGGAACGAAAACACGCCGTAGATCCGGCGTGGTATTTAGCGATATTGCCCAAATCACGGGCCCAACCGTCGCCCACGCGAACGCTGTCCCAATCCGGGTTTTCACAAGGGCAGGGCGTGAGTTTTTGGTGCCAGGTGATCGCGTTGGAGCGGTTTCTTCCGCAAGCCAAAGTCATAAGAACAAAAACGGACATGGATCCGCTGAGGTATAAATATCGGTTCATGTTTTATCACTGAAATTGGAAATGAAACTGTTGCCCTTTTTTTAGGGTTCCTTGCCAAAAGCGATTTTGAATCGTTTGTCCGGTTTCAGTCTGTATCCAGGTACCTTCGGGTAAAAGCAGGTTTAAATACCCCGTATGCTCCGCCGTCACCGTCACCACCTTGCCAAGCTCCGCTGAAACCAAAAACGCGCCTTCTGCCCGCAAATTCTGGAACGAAACCTGTTTCCAATCAGCCGGAATGGCCGGGAATACCCGCACGATTCCGTTATGGCTTTGAAGCAGCATTTCCTGCACACCGGCAGCAAATGCAAAGTTGCCTTCCAGCGTAAAAGGGTCGTAGGTAAAACCCGAATATCCTTTGCCGGATTGATCGCCATTCAAATGAAAAGAGTTTTTTGAAACAAAGGCTTCTGCAAAGATCCGCAATGCCTCGCGCGCACCGGCGCCATCCCGTGTGCGTGCACGCAGGTTGCCCAGCCAGGCCCAGGAATACCCGCACCAGGCGGCAGGGCCGATGGAATCCAGCAAATGCAGAGAAGTTTGCATGATACGCTGCCCTTCCACGCTGTTGTCGAAATGCCCAAGCGGGTGAATAGCCATCAGGTGTGAAAAGTGGCGATGACTCTCCTCGTACGGAAGGGAAGGTGAAAATTTCAACGACCCATTGGGCTCGAGGGCAAATTCTGGAAGCTCGCCGGCCACTTTTTGCCAATGGGCGGCTTCCTTGTCGAGGCCCATTTCAACGGCTAATTCAGCTGTTTTTTCAAATAGAAAAAGTGCAAGAGCGAGGTCGTAATTCGTCCAGGTGTTGGGGAACCAGGCCTGGATTGAATTATCGTGTATTTCTGGAGAAGAAGAAAGTGGCAATACTTTTTTCCCCGAGCTGTCTTTTATCAACAGCGCTTCCAGGTGAAGGGCGGCATCATGAAGCCAGGGCCATGCATGCTGCCGTAAGAATTTTCGATCTTTAGAATACCGCCAATGCAGGTAAAAATGCTGGGCGCACCAGGCTGCCACCGTGGGCGAACAGGAATATTGAATCCAGCCGCCCATTTCGGCGCCAAGCAAGGTGGAAACCCCAGGTACATTCAAACCCGGCGTTCCGAAATACTTTTTGGTATAGGCACGGTGTGCGGCATCGTTACTTTCCAGGTGTTTTAAATAACTCAAACCTTCCGGCAAGTGGTTGGATGTGTAAGCCGGCCAATAACTCATTTGGGTATTCAAATCGTGGTGCAAATCGCCTTTCCAGGGCGGAAGGCGACCGTTATCGGCCGTCCACACAGCTTGCAAACTGATCATGGGGCCATTTTCCCGGGCCGTACAACCAAATTTGTACATATCGAGGTAATACTGGCGTTCGATCAAAGGATCAGGCAGTGCTACTGACGACTTGGACCAATATGATTGCCACCGCGCCGCAGACTCCTTGAACGACTGGTCGAAGCCGCGTTTGATGGCTTTTCGAACGATGTTTTCAGCGCGGTCGACATCCATTTTTTGAACAAAATGACTGGATATCGACCAAACACCTTCCCAAACGCCATTCCCCTGTTTTTTCAGTGCTACGGCGATTTCATAACTAAAACCACCCCAGCCGGATTGATGAAACAGCCAAACACCCTTTCTTTCAAACACTTCGCTTTGCGGATAACCGAGCCTTGCAAGATCGCTGCCTTGCACGGAATTAGCGTTACCAGCTTCGCGTTTAGCGCTATATTTAGGCGCCAGCAATTGGAAACAAGCTTCCGGATTGGGGAAACCCGAACATCGGAACCAGCCTTCGCGCCGGGTGGCATGTACGAATGTTTCAAACCGTTTACCACTGGTAGTTTTTATGACCGCCATTCCGTTTGAAATATCGAGATGCGCCCCTCCGGGCATCGCCCGATCTGATCCTAAACCATCCAACTCAATGGCCCCGCCGGGAAGTTTGGTGGGCCCGGCTTCCCGTTCATACGGTGCGTCGAAATATTCCTGAACAATACCGTATTCTCCTTTGGCAACCTGCTCCGCGACCCACTGATACCGAAATTCCGGCCGATCCAACCCGCTCATTAGCCGCAAATCCCAAAGGTCTGCGCGGTCGAGGGCCAGCCTGAGTTTTCCGTCTTTTTGCCAAACAAGGCACCCAAGCAAGCCGTTGCCGAGCGGGAGGCCTTCGTGCCATTTTTGAGGAACTTCATCAAATGAAAGGTTGTGTTCAGCTGTGGGCTGAGCCGACAACAGGCCGGGAAGAAACGCCAGGAAAAGGAGGTAACGCATCATGATTGTTTTGTCTTGTGAAGGTAGATTCCCTGATGATTCTTTGATCGACTTATCCGGTTTTTTAATTGTCGACCACGGAGCGTTTTGACTGCTATCATGTGCCAATGCAGTCTGCATCATTGGTATATGAAATTGATGTGGTCAATTTTGTGTATTCAAAACGGGCTTTCCATAGATATGGCATTCGATCACTTATTCAATTCCTTGCCATGAAGAAAATAATTCTGTTCGCTGCCTTTTCGGTAATGATGATGCCATACGAAGCCTTGGCGCAACGCTATTACGATCAAGGTTATCCATTCGAAAAGGCCCATCTTTATGCAGGGTTAGTTGCTACGCTACCATTAGGAGGAGGCTTTTCCGGAACCTTTTTTCATCCATCGGGCTACGGCGCATCCTTCAGTTATATCGCCTTTTCCCCCAATGCTACCAATATCCCCTCTAATTATGACCCCGGTAGCAACCTGTTTAACTGGTTTGGCTCATTTAGTATCAACCCCAAAGATCATATTCAGTGTTATGCATTACATGCAATTAAAGAATTTCCTACAGATGGCAACCGCATTCGACTAGGAATTGAAACCGGGCCTTCCTTTTTAAAATTCGATTTGGCAGAAAACTTCACGCCGGTAGCTGATCCGTGTCCCACCATTTTCGGTTGCGACCCGAATTACACGTACCAAGAGAAATCTTACCAAGCTGTTGGATTTTCCGTCAAAGGCAAATTCGAATGGACGATTGCACAACCTTTCGGTCTGGAATTCATAGCTCAGGCGAATTTAAACAAAATCAGGTCGTTTATTGCGGCCGGCTTGGTTGTCGATTTTGGAATCGTACGTGAGGAAGACAGTTATTAAAGAGCTGTTTATCACTGCTTTTTGAAGATGTGTTTCATAGTTTGATAACTTCCAGCCCGACCCCTAACATCTTCATGGCGACCGCCTGCAAATCAGCTGCATTTCCTTGCAAGTGAATGGTGCGGTGCATATGCGTCAGTGATTCGCCGGGTTTCAAGGCTGCTGCCGGAGAAGAACTTTCCAGTTCATAAAAAGCGCCGAGTTGTTTTCCGGTATCGTTGGGGCCGTCGTTGTAGGAGTTGACCGCATCGCCGCCAAAGGGATTTTTCTGCATCTCCCAGAGCGAGTTCACGTAGTCGGTAGCGCCTTCCGGCAAGCTGAATTGGGCGATAGTGAGTACGCCGTTTTGGGCGTCCCAGGCCGCCGCAACCGGCAATGCGCGCGCAGGAGAGATGCCGATTTTGCTGCGTTTTTGTCCGTCGGCATTAAAAAGGATCAAACCGTTTTCCGCCTTCAAACGTTCGGAAGGCACTTTTCCGAAATAATCGTCGGTAACGATTTTACCCAGCGTTGTTTCGTCGCCCTGGCGGTAGGGAATTGCGACTGTGGTAGCCGGGGTAGCGTTCAACATGCTCAATACCCAAATGGAAAGCAACCCTTTTTCTTTTTCCCAGGCAGCAGTGCCGATATTTTTCAGGATATTTTCCGATTCAAAACCTACGCTCTGAACCGATGCCGGGATTTCAACCCCGAGCGCGTTTTTAAGCGCTGTTTGATCCAGTAACCGGATATTTCGCTGAACGGAAAGATCAAAAACAGTTCCTGAATAATTTTCCAGGTGTATGGTTTGTTCAAACCGCGCCTCGTTTTTTGTACTCGATACCAATTTAAAAGGCTCGGTATCCAACTCTTTGGGTACAAACCAGTTGTCAAAATTAAATGGCACGCCTTTTTTGAAAAAGATGGAATATTGTCCGCCTTCCGGGCCCAACCAAAACCGTTCTTCTCCGCCAAATACATGAATGTGTTCGGCAGGTTTTCCTGAAGCAATTAATTCATGATTCACCCAGCCAAAACTTGCGCCTGCCAGGCCGTTGGCAGTGCTGGTCATGACCCTACCCTGGTATGCCGGAAGTACAACCACTTGCGATTGGCCTGTTTCATCACTCAATAGTACCAGATCAGCGTGGTGTTTTTTTAAAAAATCAAGGTCATAACCGAAAGTTCCGCGCGAAGGAGGTAGCGTGGCTTCTTTTTTCTGGTTGCAAGCGCATATCAACAGGGCGCCGAAGTAGAGGAAAAGGTGTTTCATGTTGTCTAAATTTGACTCAAACATACGAAGGTGGTTGAGAATTACCTACCATTTCAACGGATCGCCCGGCCCGATCAAGCACCCCGGCAAATCCGCTATTTTTTCACAGGACACCTGTTCCATGACCTGCTTAAGTTGAGCTTTTAACATACTCATGACGTGATCGCCGCCCGCATCGCCCAAGGCTGCGGCGCCATACATAAATGAACGGCCCAGGAACGTGAATGCGGCGCCGGAAGCCATCGTTCGGGCCACATCCGGGCCTGTTCGGATGCCACTGTCCATCATTACTTTGATTTGATGTCCGTAAGTCTGTGCAATAGCGGTCAGTGGTTTTATGGCGGACTGGCCGGCATCCAATTGTCGGCCGCCGTGGTTGGAAACGATGACCCCGTCGAGACCAAGTTTCAAGGCAGTTTCCGCATCTTCAAAACTCGCTACGCCCTTCAGTATCAGTTTGCCCGGCCATTGATCCCTGATTTTGGCGATTTTTTCTTCATTCAATCTACCCGAAAAAGTTTGATTCATGAACACGCCCAGTTGTTTCAGATCCAGGCCTTTGGGCATGTATTTTTTCATGGTGGCGAA
>JAEUUR010000252.1 GCA_016787465.1 Saprospiraceae bacterium
CATACTCACTGTTTCAGTGGCAGCATTACCGGTATCTTCGAGCGCGATGACCGTGTGCGTATGTCCGGGAGAAACATTCAGCTACCACGGAGTTTCGCTGCAGGCCGGCGCCGTTCAAAGTTTTACGTTATTTAATACACTGGGTTGCGATTCAACTGTAACCGTTACGGTATTTGAAAAAGCCGTCAGCACTGAAATCCGGGAAGTAACTGTATGCCCTGGTGTTAGTTACAGTTACAACGGCGTAGAGTTACAAGCCGGCGAAACCAGGGAATTCCATTATACCAACGGGGAAGGTTGCGATTCTTTGATCACGATTCATGTATCGGCCTGGCCTGAACTAAACTATACCGCAAAAACTGAAATTTCCTGTCCAAATACCGGAACCGGTGCTGTGGATATTTCCGTACAACCACAAGGCGCACAAGCGGTTGGTTTTTCCATTGACGGAGGGGCCGATCAGCAACTGCCGGTATTTAACAACCTGGCGCCCGGTATTTATCTGATTACCATCCGGGATGAAAATGGTTGTTTGACTGAAGTGCCTGTGGAGATTGACGCTTCGCCACTCTTGGATGTGACACTACAACCGGCCCTGTTGATTCCTTGCGACAGTACGCAAATCACCTTGGAACCTGTTATTTCCGGCGACACGACAGGCCTGGATCTAACCTGGTGGAATGGTTCCAAATCCTTGAGTGTGACCACCGGCGAAGCCGGCGATGTGTGGTTAAGTGCCGTGAACCATTGCGGCCAAACCGTTCAAAGGCAATCTAAAGTGGAATGGGCCGACTGGGAAGGTCTTCCCATTCAAATCTATGTGCCTAATATTTTCGCGCCGGAAGCCAATCACCCTGAAAACACCATGTTCAGGGCATTTATTGGTAAAAACCTGACATTGTTGAGTTACCGCATGGAAGTGTACGATCGTTGGGGCAATCTGATGTTCGTTACAGAAGAATTGGAAAAAGGTTGGGAAGGAAGATTCCGGAACACGATGATGGATCCCGGTGTTTATGTTTGGCAATTGTGGGCCAAGGTCTATTTCTGCGGCCGTGAATTGGAATTATACAAAAAAGGCGATGTCACCATCGAACGGTAGGCAGCCATGATTTGAAAATCATCCAATCGTGTTGTACGAACAAATAAAAGAAGCGGTGTCCTATATCCGGACACAAACTGATTTTCAGCCGCGAAGCGGCATTGTCTTGGGTACCGGCCTCGGCAACCTGACCGATGAAATCCGTATCGCGGCTGAAATCGATTACAAATCCATTCCCCACTTTGCACACAGCACGGTGGAAAGCCATAAAGGAAAACTCGTGTTCGGTTTGCTTGGCAATCATCCTGTTGTGGTAATGGCCGGCAGGTTTCACTGGTACGAAGGCTGGTCGATGCAGCAAGTTGTGTTCCCGATAAGGGTTTTAAAATTTCTGGGCATTAAGCAGCTGATCATTACCAATGCCTCCGGAGGTGTAAATCCGCACCTTCTTGCCGGTGATATTGTGGTCGTCAAAGACCATATCAACCTGCTTCCCGACAACCCGTTGAGGGGGCCGAATGATGAGCGTATAGGGCCGCGTTTTCCGGATCTGACGCATACGTATGATGCGGGTTTGCGTGAAAAAGCCCTGACAGTTGCCCGGCAGCATGGAATACGGGCTTTCGAAGGCGTTTATTCCGCCTTACCCGGGCCCAACCTGGAAACCCCGTCGGAATATGCCATGTTGAGAAAAATGGGCAGCGATTGCACAGGTATGTCGTCGGTACCCGAAGCGCTCGCCGCCAAACATATGGAATTGCCTGTGTTAATGCTGTCGATGGTAGCCAATGTATCATTTCCTCCATCGGCCATTAAAGTAACCAGCCTGGAAGATGTAATTGCCGTAGCAGCTGGGGCGGAGCCTAAATTGCGCGTGTTGGTAAAAGGCGTTTTGTTTTAAAAACCTCGGAACATATTGAAAAAACAGAGCCTGTTTTCGAAATTACCTATGCTAAAAGTGGTACCAAATTTTACAATTTGTTCATTATCCGCCTCTTATAAAATCATACGAATTGTTTAAAAGACTTATAAACATTTATATTAATTTTAATTCTTAAATCGATGTAAAACAACAACATAATCGAATTGATTTTGTTAAAAACCACTGTGGATAAAGTATAGCCTCTTCAACAATCATCCACAAGCCAACCTTGCCGTCTATGTTGATAACTGTTATTGTGTGTATAAGCCTTTATTTACAAACGGCTTTCCACATTCCAACATCAGGTGAATAGTCAAACACACCTTTTTTAAACATTTCACACCTTTGCTGTGGATAAGCGGCTAATCGATTGATTTAACAAGCCTTCAAATGTCAGTATGTTGTGGATAAAACGGGTAACTTCTCTTAAGAATCGTTCTCGCATGTACAGTTATGAGGTTACCAACAAATCCACAGCCCTGATGATGGCCGTAGGCCTTTAATTTTTAAATCATCTAAATATTATGAACGAATACTTGCTTGAGGAAAAATGTCGGTTGGATGTGTTCTACATTTGTTTTAAATTTTAGAAACATGGTTGAAAAAAATTCCAGGTGGGCTTTACCTGATGCGATATCCCGGCCGGTCAAAATATGGCTGTTGTTGGGCCTTTTTATGGTTTTAATGCAAATTGTGATTGGGGGCGTTACGCGACTGACGGGCAGCGGGCTGAGCATCACCAAGTGGGAAATTGTTACCGGCGCCATTCCACCGTTGAATGAAACGCAATGGCAGGCTGAATTTGAGTTGTACCGGCAAACGCCGCAGTACCAGAAAATCAATCAGGGTATGTCGCTTGAAGCGTTCAAGTTTATTTATTTCTGGGAGTACTTTCACCGCTTGTGGGCGCGGATGATGTTTTTTGTATTTATTTTCCCTTTTGCCTGGTTTTTGTGGAAAGGTATGTTGTCGAAAGAATTGCGGAACTGGTTAATTGCGGTGGTGCTTTTAGCCGGACTTGAAGGTTTTTTCGGGTGGATCATGGTTGCCAGCGGATTAAGGCAACGTCCGTGGGTGAATGCATATAACCTGACACTTCATCTGTGTATGGGGGTCATCATTTTTTCAACCTTGCTTTGGACGGCCTTCATCGCATTCCGTCCAAATCCGCGCAGGTTGGAAATTTCCGGCGGAAAAAGAACAGCCTGGATTATTTTTTCCATCGCTTTTTTTCAACTGGCACTTGGCGCCATGATGTCGGGTACCAAAGCCGGATTATTCTACCCTACCTGGCCGGATCAGGGCGGCACTTTTTTACCAGGTGTTTTGCTTGATCCGGGCCATTGGACGTTGGCCGGTTTTATGGAATATGATACCAATCCGTTCATGCCGGCATTGATTCAATTCTTGCATAGAAATACCGCTTACCTCCTGACAGTCATTATTTTATGGGTGTTTTGGAAAGCCCGCAGCGGCAACCGGTTTCAGGAAAATAAAAATCTTTGGTATTTACTGCTGTTTGTTTTATCCTTGCAGGTTACCTTGGGCATATTAACACTGATCAATTGTATTGGAGTTGTACCGGTTGACTTGGGCGTTTATCATCAGTCGGGAGCCGTTTTATTACTAAGCATCTTGCTTTGGATGTGTTTTAAATCATCGGAAAGATCAAAGGGGCTTTAATTGTTCAAGTGTTTTCCTACTTTTGCCCAATCAGACAGCAAAGCGCATGGAAATACAAATTAAAGAAGAACACGGATTTCGCTACATTGAATCGGGCGGCAAAGGGGAAACCCTCATGTTGTTGCATGGATTGTTCGGAGCACTCAGCAATTTTCAGGGAATCATCAACAGGTTCTCCAGTGATTACAATGTAGTGGTACCGATTCTGCCAATTTATGAATTACCCATTTTTCAGGTGTCTGTCACAGGTTTAGTTGAATTTGTTACTAAATTTGTGGAGTATAAAGATTACCCTAAAGTACACGTATTGGGTAATTCTTTGGGCGGGCATGTCGCTATTCTATTTGCACTTGCCAACCCCGATCGTATAGCTTCTGTTACATTGACCGGCAGCTCAGGTTTGTTTGAAAGTGCGTTCGGATCGGCATTCCCCAAAAGAGGAGACTACGACTATATCAAAGCCAAAACAGCGGAAACATTTTACGATCCGGCTGTAGCAAGCAAAGAATTGGTGGACGAAGTATTCGGAATTGTCAACGACCGCAACAAAGCCATCCGGGTAGTAGCAACGGCAAAATCGGCCGTTCGGCACAACCTGGCGGATAAATTGCACAAAATCAAAGCGCCAACTTTGTTGATCTGGGGCATGCAAGACACCATCACGCCGCCTTTTGTGGCTGAAAAATTTCATGAATTAATTGAAAATTCGCAGCTCCATTTCATTGATAAATGCGGCCATGCACCTATGATGGAAAAACCCGAAGATTTCAACCAATTACTCAGCGACTTTTTGAAAGAGGTAAGCCATGCAGCTGCCTCATCAAAATAAAAGCAACCATTCTATTGTAATAGGCCCTGCCCACGTTGCATTTTGCAGCGTGGGCTTTTTTGAACGCGGATTCGGAGGATTTGGGGATTTCGCGGAGGATTTTTCAGGATTTCTTGGATACTCCTGTCATTTCGAGGCGCAGCCAAGAAAGCACGCAGGATTTTTCAGGATTTCTTGGATATTCCTTTCATTTCCAGGCGCAGCCAAGAAAGCACGCAGGATTTTTCAAGATTTTTGGGATACTCCTGTCATTTCGAGGCGCAGCCGAGAAAGCACGCAGGATTTTTCAGGATTTCTTGGATACTCCTGTCATTTCGAGGCGTAGCCAAGAAAGCACGCAGGATTTTTCAGGATTTCTTGGATATTCCTGTCATTTCGAGGCGTGGCCGAGAAAGCATGCAGGCATAGTGCTTTGTTTTGAATAAAATCCTCCAAAAATCAATCAAATTCTCCGTGAAATCCCAAAATCAAATTAATCAGCGATCAACTATGACAACAAAATTTCTGCTTCCTTTTGCCATTTTATTTCTGGCATATTGCGCTCCACCTAAATCCGGCGTATCAGCTGATCTGATTTTATACAATGGTCGCTTCTTTACCGCGGATACCCAATACCCAAACGCGACGGCTATCGCAATTTCAGCGGATACCATACTGGCTGTTGGAACGGACGAAGAAATGAAAAAATGGCAAAGCGAAAAATCATAGGTCATTGATCTGAAAGGCGCATTTGCTATGCCTGGGTTTATCGAAGGGCATGGTCATTTTCTGGGGTTGGGAGAAAGTATTCAAAATCTCAACCTGTCGAACACCAAAAATTGGGAAGAAATTATCCGCCTCACCGCTGAAAAAGTTAATGCAGCCCAAGCCGGTGATTGGATCGAAGGACGCGGGTGGCATCAGGAAAAGTGGAATGCCGATGCCGGACCTACCGTTAACGGATATCCATATCATAATGCACTGAGCGCTGTATCGCCCGACAACCCCGTTGTTTTGTTCCATGCAAGTGGTCACGGATTGATTGCCAATGCCAAAGCCATGGAAATTGCAGGTATTTCCAGGGAAACGTCCGACCCTATCGGTGGGCGTATTGTGCGCGATGCCAAAGGAAACGCTATCGGCGTTTTTGAAGAAAATGCCATGAACCTCATTTACCAACCCTTTTCCAAATGGAAAAACCAGCGCCCGCAAGCAGAACAGGAAAACGCGTTAAAAACTACCGCAAAATTAGCGGCAGAAAAATGTCTTAGTCATGGCATCACTTCTTTCCAGGATGCCGGTAGCAGTTTTTGGGAACTCTCCTTGTTGCGGAAGATGGCAGAATCCAAGCAATTGCCCATCCGCTTATGGGCAATGATCGGACAACCAACCAGCGCCGAATTTTCAAAACTCCAGGATTTTCCGCAAATCGGACTGGGCAACCGGCATTTTACCTGCCGATCAATAAAAGCTTATTTCGACGGCGCGTTGGGGTCATACGGCGCCTGGTTGTTGGAACCTTACGAAGATAAACCAGGTTTCACCGGACAAAATACCACACCGATCGATTCTATTACGGCACTGGCAAAAGTGTGCCTTCAACATCAGTTACAACTTTGCGTTCATGCCATTGGCGACCGTGCCAACCGCGAAGTGCTGAATGTGTATGAATCGGCTTTTTCATCAGCACCCGCACAAGACCGGCGGTGGCGCGTGGAACATGCGCAACATATCGACATTCAGGACATTCCCAGATTTTCTAAACTGGGTGTTATCGCCTCCATGCAGGCTATCCATTGCACCAGCGATGCCCCATTTGTCGTAAAACGACTCGGACACGAGCGCGCACGCACAGGCGCATACGCTTGGAGAAGTCTGCTCGATGCAGGCGCCCACCTCACCAATGGCACTGATACACCGGTGGAAGACGTCGATCCATTACCTTGCATCTATGCATCCGTGACGCGAAAAAGGGCGGATACCGGACTGGAGTTTTTCCCTGAACAAAAAATGACCCGCGAAGAAGCTTTGTACGCATATACGTTGTGGAATGCATACGGAGCTTTTGAGGAAAATGAAAAAGGATCTTTAACACCAGGTAAACTGGCCGATGTGGTTGTGCTTTCAGAAAATCTGCTTACTTGCCCCCCCGAAACGATCCTCAGCGCCAAAGTAACCAAAACGATTGTCGGAGGGAAAGTGCTTTTTGCCCGTGAATAGACTGAAAAATGTCTTTTCTAAGAAATTATTTTAAAAGAATGATGTGGTTTCAAAGGAAAATCTACCTTTGCTCAGTGCTAAAACAAAAAATTATCTAACTAAACAATTTTGCAAGGTGGAATACGGGCATTTTAAAAGGAGAGATGGGAATTTCCGGGATCGAGATCGTAATGACCGCGGTGGCGACCGTGGTGGATTTAATGATCGTGGCGGTGATCGCGGCGGTTTCAATGACCGTGGCGGCGACCGCGGTGGATTCAGAGAACGTGGCGGCTATGGCGATCGTGGCGGCGATCGCGGTGGATTCAGAGAACGCGGCGGCTACGGCGATCGTGGCGGCGATCGCGGTGGATTCAGAGAACGCGGCGGCTATGGCGATCGTGGCGGCGACCGCGATATGGAAGAAAGCGTATTTTCCAAACGTGTACGCGCCGGAAAACGCCGCACCTATTTCTTTGATGTGCGTAAAACGAGGGGTGAAGATTATTTCATCACCATCACCGAAAGCACCCGAAGAGAAGATGGGTTCGGATACCGTCGCCATAAACTGTTTTTATACAAAGAAGATTTTAACCGTTTTGTCGCTTCCTTGAACGAAGTGGTGAATCATGTTAAAACCGACTTGATGCCCGATTTCGATTACGAAGAATTCGATCGCCGTCAGGCTGAGTGGGAAGCTCAAAATCGTGACGCTGAAGAAGATGATGATTTTCCCCGCGATGAAGGGCAGGATACTGAACAGGATTCAGAAGACGATAAAGCGGCAAAAGGCCGTAAAAAGAATACTGATGATGACGAAGTAGATTGGTAATACTAGCGGGCTCAATAGAAATAAACAGGCCTCCAGACGTCATAATGATATCTGGAGGCCTGTGCTTTTAACTTAAAATGTAAAGGGGAAAATTTAAAATGTAAAAAAGTGGCATCCCATTTACATTTTAAATTTTCCCCTTTACATTTTAACTTTTAAAAAAAAAGCCCCAACCGCGAGCCTAACCGGAGGGGCAACCATGAGATTATAATGGTATAATCCAGACGGCGGCCCGAAAGGCCGGATCGCCATACATAAACCCTAGTTGTCTTTAAAATCGGATATCTCGGTTGGGAAA
>JAEUUR010000301.1 GCA_016787465.1 Saprospiraceae bacterium
CTACTAATTTAAAAAACTCAAACAGCCAGAAATTAGACAATGCTCCTGCCAATCTGAATAAATATTATCAAATTCAAGTAAAAAAGTCTGATATCATCTTTTCAACCAAAGAAGTTGATGACTTCAAAAAATTCTTGGATCAACATCAAAATCCCAAATAGAAGCATGCTTGAACATCCAGTATTTAAAGCTCAAAAAATATTCTTTATAAAGGACGTTTTAATCATCAACGTTGGCCTTTTGATATTGTTCGCATTTAGGAATGACGATCCATATGTAGAGGGTTCTGTTATAGGACTTATTAATATTGCTAACCTTTTCTTCTTCTTTTTGAAGAGAAATGTGCATCAAATATTTTTTGGAGAGGAATGCATAGAAATACAGGCAACCAAGTTTTTCTTGTCCACAAAGTCGACTATCAACTATGAAAGGATTCAGTTTTCTTACGAGGATGGATGGGTAGCTCGAGGAAGTTCCGATAAAGTACTGAGGTTATATGTAGATGATAAGTTCTTTGCTTCCTTACATCCAGTATTCACTGGATTTAGCAAAGCACAAATTTCACAGATCATTGAGGCACTTGAGCAACATCAGGTGGAAAGGGTGGAGTTAGATATATAACGCAACTACTTGAACCTCCCCCAAACCATGACCAAGGCCGCCAATGTCATCACCATGACTTACACAGCCGATGGCGAAAAACTAAGCAAAGCACTCACCGGCGGCGCGACCAAAAACTACATTTCCGGCATTGAATACAGTGGCGCAAACCTGGAAGCGACCTGTCATACTGAGCGCTGAAAATCAATGCTGTAGCCGTAGGCTGTTTCAACGCCCAACAGCGCGAAGTATATTTTTCCGAAGGCAGATGTACGCCGGTGGTAAGTGATTCGTTTTATTATGAATACACGATCAAAGACCACCTGGGCAACGCGCGTGTGAACTTCCGCGCGGGCGCGGGCGCGACGTTGACGCACCTGGAAAACATGCACTATTACCCCTTTGGGATGTTGTTGGAGGGGCAGGGGAGGTAGTCCGGCCAACGACTACACCTACAACGGCAAGGATCGAACGAAGATTTTACATTAAATTTATCTCCCAGCCCATCAACTCATCACCCACATCTTATCACTCATTCCTTCCTCTACAGCCGGCGGGTTTTCGTGCAGCACGCCGCCTTTCAGTACTTTTTCATAAAGCGCCAGGTATTCCTCCGCCATGCGTTTAGAAGAAAAACGACTCAGGGCGTATTCATGGCATTTTTCGCGTTCGTATTCATCCACGTTTCTGATTGCTTCCACCAACTCCGTTTTTTTCACCGAAAGACAGCCGTAATCGGAATAAAAGGCCTCAACCGTGCCGCTGGTAGGGAACTGGCTGGATTTCCCGCCCGGCTTTTTGCCCAGTTGCTCAGGCAAGGCGCCGAACGGCGTACCAAACACCGGGCAACCATAAAACAAACTTTCCACCACCGCCAAACTAAATGGCTCGGGCCAAAGCACGGGCAATACCAGCCCCTTCGAGGCATTCACAATCATATCGCGGCCATCAGGGCTCAATGCGCCGTGAAACCGCGCAGTTGTGCTCAGGGGAATTCGAAACCCCTGCCGGAAGTTGACGCGCGTGCCTCCCACTACATGCAAACGCCCGCCTGCCTTGTCGGTTAAATCGATAGCGCCGCGAACATTGCGACCCTTTTTTCCCGCATCGCCCAAAAAATGGTACCAGATTCTCTTGGCGCCCAAATCGGGCGGCGTATAACTTTCGAAATCAGCGCCGGGGTAAACAAACACCGAACCGTGGTGCATGTGCGCGTGCCGATCCGACAAAAAAACGGTATTCGGATCAAAACTTCTTGCCCCCGAACTCACTTCATGATACGTGATCAGATAAGGCCGGTCGGGTTCGGTTTTGGGGTCGCAGTGAAAATGAATCAGGTCGATATGCGCCGGAATCTGTTCGTTCAGGCTCTTTTGTTTGTTCTGCACCAGGGTGGTTGCAAAATCACAAACCACCGTATCCTTTAACATCAAGGTGACATGGTGGCCCAATTGAAAAAGGGCTTTGCCTAACCACCAAACCATTCGAGCTTTATCGTCGTAGGCGGAAACGGGTAAATTGCAATCGCAAACTAATAGAATGTTCATTCGAGGAAGATTATCCGCCAGGGGCTTGCAGCGTCGTTGCAAAATTGGCGATTCCCCTATTTCCAACCAAAGAGATCGTTCAATTTTTGATCAACTTTGCACTTGATTTTTGTGTTACAAACCAAGGCGATGATAAAACAATGATTATGAAAGGTTTGTATGCTTCGTGTTGCACGGGTTTTAGACAGGCCTTCGACCTTAAACTTTCATAAACAGCACTCAGTGATCAAAACCTGACGGCACTAGGTATAACTTATTTGAAAAGTCTCATTCAACCGGCCATTTCATGAGCTACGCAGAAACCCTTGAATTTTTGTACGCGCAACTGCCGATGTTCCACCGGATCGGTCCTGCCGCGTTTAAAAAAGACCTGACCAACACGCTGGCTTTAACCGAACACCTCGGCAATCCGCATTGTCAGTTTCGTTCCATACACATTGGCGGCACCAACGGGAAAGGTTCGGTCAGTCACATGCTTGCTGCCATTTGCCAGGCCGCGGGGTTAAAAACCGGTTTGTACATCAGTCCGCACTACCGCGATTTCAGGGAACGCATCAAGATCAACGGTCAATACATTCCTAAAAAGTCGGTGGTCGATTTTGTGACAAACAATCGCTCCGTCATTGAATCCGTTCAACCTTCCTTTTTCGAACTCTGCGTGGCGATGGCTTTCGATCACTTCGCACGCGAGCGCGTCGACATAGCCGTGATTGAAGTTGGTTTAGGCGGCCGGCTCGACAGCACCAACATCATCCATCCGCTTTTCAGCGTCGTCACCAACATCAGTTACGATCATCAGAACATGCTGGGCGATACCCTTCCGCTCATCGCCGGGGAAAAAGCCGGCATCATCAAACCCGAAACACCCGTGGTAATCGGCGAAAGCCACCCGGAATCGGCGCCGGTGTTCGTAGCCAAGGCTAAGGCCGAGCGCGCGCCCATCGTGTTTGCCGATCAACATATTCTGGCGGTTGAACGCAGCTCCAACGTAACGACCACCACGTACGATGTGTTTAAAAATGGCGCGCTTTTCCTTGCCGGCCTGGAGCTGAATTCCGGCGGACCTTACCAGGCGAAAAACCTGGTTACGCTCCTCCAGGCCTGGGAACAACTGCGCGTTTTAGAACCGCGCGTCGATGAAGCCGCCCTCCGCAACGGCCTCCGCAACCTGAAACAATACACGCGTTTTATCGGTCGCTGGGAAATCATCGGACAGCACCCGACCGTGTTGATCGACAGCGCCCACAACGAAGCCGGCCTGCGCACTGCCTTCGAAAAAATCCGCACGATTCCTTTTCAACGCCTGCATATCGTCACCGGGTTCGTCAACGACAAATCGGTGGAAAAGGTGCTTCCTTATTATCCGACCGAGGCCCGGTACTATTTTGCCAAAGCCAATATTCCCCGCGGACTGGATGCGAAAGAACTAAAAGAAAAAGCCCGGCCATTCGGGTTGAATGGCCGGGCCTATGTGTCGGTACGTCAGGCATTAAAAGCCGCCCTCCGCGCTGCACAACCCGACGATCTGGTGGTCGTTATTGGCAGCATTTTCGTGGTTGCGGAGGTCGTTCCATCGTGACAGATTTTAGACCAATGTCGTTGACTTAAGCGGAGTTGGATTCATTAAATGATTAATAGATTTTTGAAGGGGATGTAAGATGGCTGATTTTCACCCCATTCCATCAAAAGAAAGAAAATTTTCCATCAAAAATCCAAATCAACAATCTAATAATCATATTGACTATCCGCATATTGTACAGTTAGCCGCGTAGCGGCGACTCCGTTTATAGAAATGCAGGGTTTAAATCACAAGGGGCGTTAGCCCAGGCACGTTTTACCGGCAAATTCGTGCCGCCGCTACGCGGCTTGCTGCTTATTCCCTGCATTTCTATAAACGGGGCCGCCCCGATGGGGCTGAT
>JAEUUR010000330.1 GCA_016787465.1 Saprospiraceae bacterium
AAATCCAAATGTTTGACGATGGCGCCCACAACGATGGCCTTGCCGCCGACGGCGTGTATGGCGCTGATTTACCGGGCTTTGTAACCGGCACTTATGTGCGTTTTTACGTGGAAGCCAAAGCAGGAAACGCAGCCGGCACCACTACCTTCGCCCCGGTCGGCGCCGAACACGATGTGTATTATTACCGAGTTTCTGCCGCATGGGCCGCCGATCGCCCGGTAAGTATCAATGAAGTGATGGCTTCCAATGAAACTACCATGGAAGACGAAGCCGGTGAATACGACGACTGGATCGAACTTTTTAACCTCACCGATATTCCGGTCAACCTGAGCGGCTACAGCCTTTCCGACAATCCGTCCAACATCCGCAAATGGGTGTTCCCCGATGGCGTAGTGATCCCTGAAAACGGGTATTTAATCGTTTGGGCCGATGAAGACGGTAGCCAAGGGCCCGTTCACGCCAACTTTAAACTATCGGCCTCCGGTGAATCGCTGCTGCTCGCCAACGCCCTGGGACAACTGGTGGATACGGTGAATTTCAGGGAATTGCCCACCGACAAAGGGTATGCACGGGCGCCCAACGGAACCGGCCCGTTTGTGATCCAAGCGCCGACCTTCCATGCCAACAACGCAACGGTGGCCGTCCACAACCCGCAGGTGGCGGTTACCTGGGCGGTGCTGCCCACCATCACCCGCGATCGCGTGCGCGTGGTGTGCGACCCGAATTTGACCGGTTTTGTACAACTCACCGATTTGAACGGCCGCCTGATTCAACGGCAGGAATTACAACCTGAACTGGCATTCAGCCTGGCAGGTCAACCCGATGGACTTTATTTCGTCCGCCTGGAAGCGCAAGGGCGATCGCCGGAAGTGAAAAAAGTGGTAAAACTGAAATAGACAATCAAGCAATTTAGTTGAATACAATTGACAAAGCCGCCTGGTGTTTCCAAGGCGGCTTTGTTTTTCAGATGTTTTCATCAATCAGGAAGCGTTCAACCCCTGCTCCTTCAACACTTCCCTCAAAAACGATTCCATGCCGTCGCGCTGGGCGTCATCCTGAATCCGCTTGGTGAGTTCGTCGTACATGTCTTTGGATGGAATTTTGTGGATGGAGTAGGTGAGGAGGTTCACCAGCCGGGCGTATTTGCGGCGCTGATAATACACAAATCCGATGATGCACGCTGAAAGAATGCCCAGCGTCCAGAGCAATTTATTGGCCTGGCGTTGTACGAACGGCACGTCTTTGTGCACAATTTTATCGATCCTGCCGAGCAAGGTGTCGAGGGTGGGTTTAAGGGCCGCATTTACAAGGGCCTGCGCTTTGTCCTGCGTTTCTTTGCCCAGCCATTGATCCAGAATGATCTTGATTTTTTCGCGCGAATTGTCGGTCGTCAGGTCGTCGAGCGTTTGCTGGATCATATCGGAAAGCGCCGAACGGGTTTCTTTTTTCAGTTTTCCGGTTAATTCTTCCACCGTGCCGAGCAAAAACTTTTTTAAGTCTTCGTCTTTCAAATCCGACTTCAGCTGAGCCACCTGCAGATCGATTTTCTGACTGATCTTATCCAGCTGGTCGGCCGAAAGCGTACCCAGGCTGTCGATCGTGCGCATGATTTTCTGAATATCCGGATCGAGCGTATCGATGGCGCCTTTGAGTCCTTGCAAAACGCCTTTGAGCAACGCGGGTGCTCCTTGCTCCACCCCCGCCACGGCGCTGCGCGCGGCGTTTTTTAAAAGGGAATCGGTTTGTGGCTGCATTTTTTTGAGAAGAGCCTCAACGTCCACGTTGTCGACTTGATTCTTGAGCATGTTGCTACAATTCCAGCCTCCAAGGGCCAACAACAAGAGTAGGGTAGCGGATAATTTTTTCATCGGGTTCGGATTTTTTATAAGGCAGTAAAGTTATGCATTGCAATCCAAATCCACGGAGCGGCTCACGCCCCTCAACACTTTTTGCAAACCAACAAACGCAGACTATCAGGATGCAACGTAACCGCAAACACATAATGATCGCCGCCATCCTTCAACCCCAGTTTTTTCCGAACCAATTCCGTTTTTTCAGGAAAATTCCGGGTGCTCACGTGCGCCTTATCTCCCCCAAGCCAATGTTGCACTTCTTTTTTGTCGTATTTGCAAATGCCAAGCAATTGAAATCTACGGGCCGGTATCCCGGCGATTTCCATATCAGATGTGTACAAATGGGTGTGTTGATGCAGCTTTGATAAACCATACCTGGTGGCAAACGAGCGGAATGCGCCTGCTTTCATTACCGCCGCGAAAGGTTGGTACAAAAAAGCCATCGGCTCAGATATCTCCATCCAAACTTCCGCTTCTTCTTCCCGGGTAAAGGCAAATTTGTTTGCAACCGTCCCATCAGGATGCAATGTAATCGCGGTGACAGGTATTTTTTCCGGAGCCGTTACTTCCTGAGTCACATGGTAAAGCACCTCGCGCACCTCGCCTTCCAATTCCAGCACCCATACCTGCTGCACGGTTTTTAACTGTTGAATCGCCAGGGAGATATCGAGCAGCGGCGCTGATTTTATGAGCAAATTCGGCGCGTGTTTTAAGATCAAATCTTTGATTTCCAGCACATTCGGGGTACAATCCGCCCAGTGAAACACCTTGTTGCTGTGCTTGTCTCTGCGCGCCGGGTCGATGTACATCCAGTCGTAGGGCTCCATGTTTGTTCGTAACCAGGATTCTGCATCCGTTTGCACGACTTGAACCTGATGCAGCCCGAGCGTCGCCATGTTTTGGGTGGTAGCCTGGGCAATTTCAGCAACCGGCTCCAGGGCGGTCACTTTGTTGAATTTTTCCGCAAAAAAGCTGGAATCAACGCCCATTCCGGCGCTTAGATCAACCAGGGAGCTACCCGACAGCAAAGAAATTTTGAAACGGGCGCAAGCCTCCGAGGACGCCTGTTCGATGGAAAGCAAGGGTGGAAACAAGATGCCTGGGCGATACCAGCCGGGCGCCTTTTTTTTGATTTTTTGCAAGGCTGCCACTTGCCTGGCTGCTTCCGCCACGGAAATATGCGGGTGTTTTTTAGCCGATAAGGCCAGCGATGCGGGTTCATCCTCCCGGTGTTCCCAAACAAACCGGGTTAGTTCATTCATGCGGGTGTTTGGCGCTTTTTACTTTTTGCGCGAATCACTTCGATCAAAATCGGCAACAACGACACGCCGATGATGCCGAAAATCACCAATTCAAAGTTGTTTTTCACAAACCCGATTTGGCCAAAAAAGTATCCGGCAAGCGTTAAGCCCGTTACCCACATGACTCCACCGGCCACACAGTTGGCGATAAAACGGCGGTATTCCATTTTGCCAACGCCCGCAACAAACGGCGCGAACGTGCGCACGATCGGCACAAAACGGGCCATGATGAGGGTTTTTCCGCCGTGTTTGGCGTAGAACTCCTGGGTTTGATCAATGTACCGGCGCTTGAGGAACCAATAATCTTTGGTAAACACTTTTTCGCCTAAAAACTTACCAAAAAAGTAGTTGGTATTGTCGCCCAGGATCGCTGCAGCAAACAACAGGGGAATCAGCAGCCAAACGTTGATAATGCCGGTTTTTGCCGTAATGGCGCCGGCAGCAAAGAGCAGGGAGTCGCCGGGAAGAAAGGGCGTCACCACCAATCCGGTTTCACAAAAAATAATCAAGGCCAAAATCAGGTAGGTAAGCACCTGGTACTCGCGCATGATGTTTTCGAGGTGGACATCCAGGTGTCTGAAAAAATCGAGCGCCTGGGTCAAAAATTCGATCATAAATGGATTGTTGCCGGATTGAATAGATAATTTTGAAAGCGGCGCAAAGGTAACCAGCAATCATAAATCATCTTGAATTTTTCGAACAACACCATTTTTTACCCAAAAAGCCTCCTGAGCCAGGGCTAACATCGGAATATCCCCGCTGGAATTTCCATAAGCGATCACCTGGTAATCTGCCAGGTGGAACCGCGCCTGGATGCGTTTCACTTTTTCTTCCTCCTGACAATTCAACCCGTAGAACTGCCCGTTAAATTTGCCGTCGGTGAAGGCCAGTTCCGTACAAATTAACTCGATTTGCTCGTGCTCCGCCAAGGGTTGAAGCCATGTTTTCAGCGAGGCCGACACCAGCGCCACCGTAGCTCCTTCCGATTTATACTTGCGCAAAACACGCATCATTTCGGCATGCAAGCAGGATTGCATGGGCCCTTGGTAGAAAGAGCGCCCCAGTTGATCTAAGTCTTCGGCTGAGTGGTTTTTAAAATAGACGGCAAACAAAAGTTCTTTGGCCCGGTGGGTGTTCCATTTGCCGCTCAGCGCAAGCGCAGCCCAAACAAAAAGCAATCGCAGGGCGCCCCAACACAGGGAATACAGCGGCATGGAGAAATACAAAAACCGAATCAAGGTGTCGCCGTGTGTCAAGGTGCCGTCAAAGTCGAACAACACCAACTTTTTAGAGGTTTGCTGGTTCATTGGATGGTTTGGGTGCGGTTGAGCAATACAAAGTATTCGGTTTCGCCTTTTCGTTCGCATTGGGTGAGTACCCGTTGAGTCACGGAAAGCTGCGGATCTTTATCTGCCTGGTCAAGGTGGCTTTTTTCAATGAAAATCCAGTCGGTTCGATTTAATCCTTTGATTATCAATTCGTTTTCTCCATTCGATTCCCGATTAACCACCCAATCCATGGGCAAGGGCGGGGTAGTGCCGGTCAGAAAATGCGCCTGCGGAAAGGCAGGAAGAATGGCATAATTCGGGCCGTATTGTTGGGCCAGATTAGCCAGGTCGCGGTATTTGGCGGCGGTTTGGAGGTCGGAATAGATCCCCTGCAGTTTCGGGAAGATATCACCCAGGTGCTCGGTCATTTCCGATCTTTTTCCATCGCGGTACACGAATTCATAACCGACTCGAAACGCAACAAGCAAGGATGCCACAAGGGCAATGCGGTAGGCTACAGCTAGTGGTTTCAAACGTTCATCCCAATGTATGGAGTCGCTGATTTCAAAAACGCCCCAAATCCAGGGCGCGGCAAACAGCAGTGGGAGGCTGTATCCCCAACTGATAGATGCACACCAGCTGACACTCAACAACAAGAGCGAAATGATACTTTTTCGACTCCAATGCGAACCACGCTCCCGATAACGATGGGTAAGCATCCAACCGGCCGCCAGCAAAAACAAAAACCTGGATTGGGCAAATGGCGCCGTGTGTTCCTGCCTTAACCAGGTTACGGTGGTGTAACTCCAGATCAAGGCTAGTAGCCACAAGGCCCAAACCAACCCGGACAAAGGCGATTTGCGACGTAAATACAGGAAGGCCATCGTCAATACGCTTGGAATGGCCAACTCCGGGGTGATCATCCAATAATCAAACAAGCCATGCTGAACCGCCTGGCCGGTCGTGGTGGATCCGGCAGTCAAAGACATATACATTGCAGACAACCCGGCCTGGGCCAAATAAACCCACCAAAGCGCCAGTGCGGAGGCAACACCACC
>JAEUUR010000336.1 GCA_016787465.1 Saprospiraceae bacterium
TGGTCACTTTCTTTCGATGGCGAAAAACCTGGGGCGTTTTGCCTGAGCTACTACATACCGGCTGTATTGACACTCCTGTTTGGATTCATGGCATATGGGCACTTTAACAGATTAAAATTGATCGGATCGTATATCAAAAAGAAATACGAACCGTGGATGAACCCCACACAAAGTGAAAACCCGGAATTCGGTTGGGAGAACTACCTGGAAACCTCGTTGAAAGGCAAAGGGAGCTTTTTAGCCAAATCCAGGGTTTGGATGTGGGGGTTTTTATTGGTGATTGATTTTGGGATTGGAGTTTATTTGACGTGTTGCAATGGTGATTGACGTGATTTTCTATTGGTTTTGGTTTTCTTTTTTCTTTTGGCGGATGGCAAGAAATACGCTGGTCGCAAAAATGATTGTACAAATTTGATGTACCCACCCAGGAAGCCCTACGGCTTCCCCTAACGAAGTTAGTATGTACAACGTGATAAATACCATTGCGATCGTGAAATAGGCTTTGGATGTCATGGTGTTGGTTTAGAAAGTGGTGATTTCTAATGGAAGGTTTTTCAAAATTCTGGCTAATTACAAAAGCTTCTGTCAACATAAACTTTATTGCCCTTTGAATTGATATAATAGCATCCACCTCGGGCGCCTTGATAATAGGTACGATATGATTTAAAGTTGTTGTTATTAAAGTTAGATTTGGCATTATTTTGAATCCCATCATGAGTTTGCACTTTCTCACTTTTCTCTTTTTCTGCATTAAAAAGGGCAGTCTTCTCACTCCAACAACCAAGGTCGTGGATAATAAAATCTGTTTTAGCATCAATAACATACTCCACAATTTCATCAGCCCAAAGGGGATTTCCTGAGTTATAGGTTAGCAGTTCTTTACATTTAAGCAGGATACATCCTGTTTCAATGGAATATCCAATTGGCATAATTCCCTTGTTAGGCTGTCTTAAAGTTGAAGCCTTATTTGCATTTTTATACATTATTTCGTTCTTGTTTTGGCTGATTAAAAGTTCGGTTGCAACTAAGGAATCTAAAATTTTAAATGTAGATGCACTTAAATTCTTGGTAGTGTCTTTCTCGATAATTTTTAGTTCTTCGTATAAAGCTTGATAGCCAAGGCCAATAATACATTCTTTAACCTCTTGTGCGGAAGGCGAATTTAGTGTACATGCAATAATAATTGTTGTTAGAATGAAATACTTCATAAATCGATGTATGTATTTTTTAACCAATATTTTGCATTTATTAAAAAAGTCAATCTTATCTATGTTTCTATGTTTTGTTGTGAATGGGTGAATAGACCATGTGTTTCACAGGATCGATTCTCAGGTGGGGTTGGGGCAGCTAATGTATACCACCAATTTCCGATGTTTAATTACTTTTTTTCATACAGTTTTAAAACGGCAAATAGATTTTCTGTGTACTTAAAAATGTCATCAACCGATTGTATTTCAATCTTTACTTCTTGTTTGTTAGCATCGAATACCCCAATAAATTTTTTTGAAGAATTGAGATAAATTCGGCAAATTGTTTTCAGCCTGTTATTGTCAAGGATTATCGCAAAATAAGTCTGTGCATCTCTGAAAACAATCCTGCTCGCTTCTACTTTTTGACGGCAAATGGCTTTGACAATAAAGTAGGCTTCAAGCTCTTCTTCTGTCGTTACTATTTTATTATCTTCAAAAGCATTGTTATCATCTTCAGTTAGTGGGCTTTTAGGAATTAGTCTTTCTGAAAACATTTCATCAATCAATGCGGGCAAGGTTTTTTTGGTCAAATCAGTGTACATCGTCATTACCTTATCAGTTATTCTTCCTCTTTGCTTTTCAAGGTAGGTTTTTTCGGCGATGTATTTTATAAAATCTCGAGTTGGGTTTTTCAGTTCACTGTGCAACAACGTCCTTATTTCTCGGCTATAAACAAGTTCTGTTGCTAAGTCCAGAATCTTTTTTTGGTCGTAATTGTCTTTACAAAAAAGTTTTACGAACTCAGCCTCAGCTTCGGTGTGGTCAGTGATGTCGAACTGGAAAAATGGGTAGTTGTCCATAATGTTGGTTTTATCCAAATCAGTATAAAACCAAAACCGGATGCCGTTGGTTAAAATTCCAAACTTGGCCACTGAAAAAGTAAAATAACGAGTAAGTTGAGTACCGTGTTTATCTAATTTCTCTTTCCACTTTTTACATTCAATCAAAACTACTGGCTTACCATTTTTGTACAAAGCATAATCCACTTTTTCATTCTTTCTCATTCCTACATCAGCGATGAACTCAGGAACGACTTCAGAATTGTTGAAAACGTCATACCCCAAAATTTGAAGCAAGGGCATAATAAAGGAATTCTTTGTGCCCTCTTCTGTACCGATTTGTTCTTTGGTGGCTTCAATTTTATCAGCCAACTGTTTAAGCTGCTCTGCAAAAGTTATTGGTTTCGGTGCTTTGACTGCCATTTCGTTTTTAGAATTTGATTTTATTTTTTCAGTTACAGCAAACTAGTGTGCCCGACAAATCACAAATAAAGAAAACCTTTATTGCGCAACCAGCCCCAAGCCCGGTACTTAACCAGATTTGTGCGTTAAAATCATTCGTACATCACTAGAAATTGGCATTTTGGGAGAATACCTGTTATTAAATACCTATTTATTCCTCAAACGTACCCACTTTCCCTCAAACTTCAAAATAAAAAATTTGAAACGCCCCTTTTCACCCCACCGTCACCGAGCGCCAAATCACCCACCTGCCCAACAATTCCACCAGCAGCAAGGCCACGGCGATCGATAAAAACCAGCCGTAATAATCCTTCGTGCGTTGCACCGTGGATACCTCGATTTTGGTTTTTTCCAGTCGGTCAATTTCTTCATAAATACCTTCCAGGTCGCGTTCGGAATAGGCCCGGTAGAAGCGGCCGCCGGTTTTGTAGGCCATCTGTACCAGCAGTTCGGTGTCGAACACCATCTGGCGCGGCGCAAACAGGTAGGAGCCGTCGGGGTTGCGCTGCATGGGCGACATCACGTAGCCCTCCGAGCCAATACCCACCGTGTACACCCGGATGCCCAGGGTTTTGGCAATATCCGCCGCCTGCTCGGGCGTGATGTAGCCGGCATTGTTTTCGCCGTCGGTCACCAGAATCACTATTTTGCTTTTCGAGGCGCTGTCTTTCAGGCGGTTCACGGCCGTCGCCAGGCCCATGCCGATGGCCGTGCCGTCTTCCAGGCGACCCACGGTCAGCTCGCGGATAAAGCCCTGCACCACTTGTTTGTCGGTGGTCAGCGGGCACTGGGTAAAGGCCTCGGCCGAGAAAGCAACCAGCCCCAGCCGGTCGTGGGGGCGTTTTTCTACAAAATCAATGGCGACGCGCTTGGCGACCGACAGCCGGTCGGGCTCGAAATCGCGACTGAGCATGGATGGGGAAATATCGAGCGACAGAATGATGTCGAGGGCGTCGGCTTTTACTTTTTCTTCCTGCCAGCGGCGTTGAGGGCGGGCCATGGCCAGCACCAGCAAGGCCAGTGCCACCCAGCGCAATTTGCCCAGGTGCTTGCGCATGAATGACTGCCAGGTCTGCACGGGCAGGCCCTGGTCGTCCTGCGGCATGCGCAGCGTGATGCGGCCGGCCGCCCGGTTTCGGAGCGCGGGCAGAAGCAGCGGCAACAGCAACAATAACCAAACAGGCGAAGCAAAAACCATGAGCTTGATCGTTTAAGGCGGGGTTTCAACGGGAATGGTTTGTTGTACCAGTCGTTTGGCAAAAAGCAGCGATTGCTGGTAAAATTCATCCGGCGGAATTCCCTTGGCAAATTTAGCCAAATCCGCAGACGTCAGTGTGTGCGCCAGCTCGCTTCGGAGCGCTACAGGGAACTCGGTTTTTTCAATGCGCCGCGCCAACTCCTCCGACGTGGATTCCAGTGCGGGCAACTCGTAGCGTTTTTCCAGGTACTCCCGGATGATGTACGTGAGCTGCGCGCAATGTTCCTTGACCTGATTTTTGGTCCACAAGGCTTCTTTTTCCAGCTTGTCGAGCTTGCGCAGAGCCAGCTCGTGCGGCGGCGCCTGAATCAGCCTGCTCATGATCTGTTTCTGTTTGCGGCGGTTCAGTATCCAATACACCAGAAATGCCAACCCCAAAATCGCCAGGATGCCGCCGATCCACATGGCATAATCCGTCCAGTCGGAAGGCTCCCGCAGGATGTCTTTGATGGGCGCCAGGTCGTTCAGGTCGTCGGGCGAAGGGGTCGGGTACACCAGCACGTCGAGGGCATTGCTCACGGCGCTGTCGCCGTTGGGATAGTACACGTAAAACGGCGGTATCTGCAGGGTGTCGGCGTCGAAAAAGAGGATGGTCAGGTGGCGCCGGTAGGCTCCGTCTTCATTGCGCCACTGCGTACTGCTCAAGATATTGTCTTTGGGAATTACATCCACCCACCACGCAAAGCTGGTCGAATCCGGCCTACCCAGCGCCGCCGGGGCCGACAAATGCAATACGAACGGATTGCCGGTTTCTACCCGGTTGCTGTCGCTTTGCATCTGTGCATCATGCTGGCCCGCCGCAGCGCCTGCAAGGGACAACAGCAGCAGGAACAA
>JAEUUR010000409.1 GCA_016787465.1 Saprospiraceae bacterium
CCCGGGCGGAGAACATGCACTTATAGAATACCTGGCAAATAATATCAAATACCCGGAGGATGCCCGTAAAAAAGGCATTGAAGGCATGGTCATCGTACATTTTGTCGTAGAAAAGGACGGAACACTTTCAAGTTTTTCCAACCTGAAAAGCCCCGACGAGACTCTGTACCAGGAAGCGGTTCGGGTATTGCAATCGATGCCCAAGTTCACCCCTGGCATGAAAGACGGAAATCCGGTGCGAGTGAAATATACCTTGCCGGTGCGGGTTAAACTTTAGTAAATTTCGAATTATGAATGATGAATGATGAATTCATCATTCGTTTCAAAATTGCCAATTCTGGTCATTTGGCATGTATCACTAATTTTGGAGGAAGCGGAAGGGGGATGTCTGTTCGTTTCTAAAAAAAACGAATAGCCATGAACTACTTCCGCATTCTTCTGATTTGTTTGGCGGTGTTGCGTGTTCAACCCGTCATGCATGCGGCGATCCCGGTGTCGCCGAGCCAAACCGACCAACATGCCCTTGAAACTCGCCAGCGAGCCAAGTTGTCCCATCGCCTGCAGATCAGCAAATTTTGTAAAAAGCCAAGCGTTGTTCAAGATACTGCGAAGGCCAACAAAAGGGCTAAAAATGCCTTTGTTTTTATGCTGATCGGTTCCCTTGCCCTGGGGATAGTCCTTTTCTTCCTGGTTGAATCAGGCGTTCTTTTAGCCATTTCCGCTTTTGCCTTCCTGGTTTCATTAATCCTGTCTATTCAGGCTCTGAGAAACAAGCCCAACAGGAAATCGCGCAGATTGGCCATTTTATCGCTGATCGTCAGTTCTATTTATTTTCTTTTTTGGGCTTACCTGATCATTTCTTTGCTCTTCTATCTTTTCTGATTAAATACTACTATGATAGAAAGGCGTTCAAATAGCGACTGATATATTCCGCTTTACTTTTCGCCTTATACTGCATCACAAACCTTGGATGATCCAGGGGCTTTATTCGGCCAAAAAAGCCGAATTCCTGATTGATTTTGTCTAAAAACCGGTAATTCTGCCCGGTTCCCAGGCAGAAACAAACGTCGGTGTACACGCCCAGCGCGATGTGCTTGCGGATGCTTTCCAGGATAAAAGGCCGCGCTGCAGCCGTCAATTCCTTGCTGTCGTAATAATTGTAATTGACTTCCCCGCGCTCCGTTTTGCGCACAAAACCCAGCGGACATACGGAGTTGATGTAGAAATTTTGGTAAAATACTTCCGGGCCGCCGTAGGCATCTATCACTTCATATACAAACACCGACGATGGTTCGTGGGCTTTTTCTCCCGAAAACGGAATGTGGCATTTTTCGTCGAGCCGCTTGGGGTCGGTGAACGGAATACCCGTCAGCCCGGCGCCAAAACGGCCGGGGTTGATACCCAGGATCAGGTGGCGTTTTCGGTCGTCGTTGTAATATTTTTTGTAAAACGCAGCGGATATCTCCAGCACATTCGGGTTGTCGCGAAACGGGTTCAGGATTCCGATTCCATCAGGCAATTGCCCGTGGAATTCCAGTTGGCGGTTGAATTGGATCACGCGATCGGCGAAAGTAGACATGGGAAATTAATTCGATTGGTTCGATTGGTTCGATTGGTTCGATTGGTTCGATTGAGGTTAATCATTTATCAAAACAAGGATATGTTTATGGGATATTTCAAAAACGTGGCTGTCATTTCGAGATGCTGAAGCGTTATTTGTCCTGCGCCACCCGAAACCCAAGGTATTCAAAATGAACCTTGTAAAATGTGTGATTTCGATCGGTTACCCGACAACGTATAGGTGCACTGTTCCATCCCCCGCCCCGATAAACACGGAATGGATCCCTGATGGGGCCTTGGGGATTTTTTACAGGACTATACTGGTAATAAGCATCATCGTACCAATCAGCGCACCATTCATTCACATTACCGCTCATGTCGTATAACCCGAGTTCATTGGCCTGCAAGCTGCCCACCGGATGTACTTTTCCCTCGGAGTTTTCATAGTACCATCCTACCCGCTTCAAATCATTGCTTCCCGCATAGGTGTAACCCCGCGAACTTTTTCCGCCGCGCGCCGCATACTCCCACTCCGCCTCTGTCGGCAAGCGGTAACGTTTACCCGTTTTTTCGCTGAGCCATTTGCAATAGGCTGCCGCATCCTCCCAATTCACCCCTATCACTGGATAATCTTTATTGCTCCGGCTCATACCTTTATCTTTGTAGAAACTGTCTGTACCTGTTTCAACATGATAATCTTTGCCTTTTTCCAGCCACACTGGCCAGTGGCTGTTTGTACTTTCACAAAAAGCCAGGTATTGCCCAATGGTCACCTCATACTTAGAAAGGTAAAACGTGGACAGTTGCACCTCGTGCACCGGCATTTCATGCCTGTCGCCACTTTCGCTCCCCATGCGAAACTTGCCCCCTTTCACTTTCACCATCGACAACCTCAGCGAGTCATCAAAGCAATTGGATGGGACGCCTCCAATCAGGCTGTCTTCATGGATTTTGCCGTCGAGCTGGCAACTTGGAGCGGCATCACCCGGCAAAGCAAAAACGAAGAGCAAGAAAAACAAGAATTTCATGAAATAAACGTAGTTAGTTGGTTTAATTGATTCGATTTTCAGGTAGCACCGGCTTCAGCCGGTCCGGACAAGGCGCTTTAGCACCGAAAATCTTACTCTTTCACCACCATAAACCTCAAATTATTTTTCCCTCACACCTACTCACTCAAAACTGGCGAGCCGGATGCTGCCACGCCCACACCCATGCTGAATTATTCCACGACCCGCCGCGAAGGAATTCGTCCAACCCCGGGTCTTTAAAAATTTTCGGCGCTTCGCGCCGTTGATTAAGTGTAAAAGGGTAAAAGTTAAAAAGGGCTATTTGTCCTGCGCCACGCGAAACCCAAGATTGAACTTACGATTCGCCGGATTGAAGATGGAACGAACCGCCGACCGACAACCGCTATCAACGTAGTACCACGACCCGCCCCGGCAAACACGGTAATCCCCCTTTGATGGCCCCTGCGGGTTTTTATATGGACTATTTTGGTAGTAATTGCGGTCATACCAATCCGAGCACCATTCAATAACATTGCCACTCATGTCGTAAAGGCCCAACTCATTGGCCTGTAGGCCGCCCACCGGGTGTACCTTCACGCCGGAATTACCTTCATACCAACCCACCTGGTTCAAATCATTGCTACCCGCATACGTATAACCGCGCGAACTTTTTCCGCCGCGCGCTGCGTATTCCCATTCCGCCTCCGTCGGCAAACGGTAACGTTTGCCCGTCTTTTCGCTCAGCCACGCGCAATAGGCCACCGCATCGGCCCAGTTAACGCCCGTCACAGGGTAATTTTTGTTGCTGCGGCTCATGCCTTTGTCTTTGTAGTAGCTACTTTTTGCCCCGGTTTCAATATGGTATTCGTTGCCTTTTTCAAGCCACTCCGGCCAATGGCTGTTGGTTACTTCGCAAAATGCCAGGTATTGGCCGATCGTCACCTCATATCGGGACAAATAAAACGTACTAAGTTCAACCTCGTATTTTTCGCCTCGAATAAACTTCCCACCTTCTACCTCCACCATGGTCGCTGCCATTGGGTCGTCGAAAGCGGGTTTTTCGGGTATCTTTTCGGTCACTTTTTCCGCAGGTTTCAGTTCCGGGCAGCCACTGTTAGAGGCCGGGCCTTTGTCATATTTGCAGTTGTCAAACTTGTCGGCTACGCCGTCGCCGTCGCTATCCGGGCAACCTTTGGTGGTAGTGGGTCCCACTTCAGTTGGGCATTTGTCTTTGCTGTCGGGTGTGCCGTCGTCGTCAAAATCGGGTTCGGTGGCGGGGGTTGGGGTCGTGGTTTTCGGTTGGTACACAAACAAAAAATTCCCGCCCGGCGCATGCCCTTCAAAATTTCCGGCCAGCGGCCTGCCGGCGCCGGTGGGCCAGAATTCTTCGATTTCCGAGGTGCGTAAAATACGGTCTTTGCCGCCCAGGGTAGCCAGCGCTTCGCGGAAATACCGCACAAAATCGGAAGGGTGTTTGGTGCGTTCCTTGCCGCCAGAGGTCATTAAAATCCGGCTCTGGTTGGCCAGCAGGTCGTGCACGTATTGGTTAAATTGCGCATCGCCGGCGCTGGAGGAAGAGGCCCAGTCTTCATTTTCATCTTTCAACGCCACCCGGCTGTCGATCGTGCCGCTGTAACAGGCGTCGATCGCCAGCATGATGTGCCGGCAGGGTATTGTATTAATGTGCCTGGGCAGTTGTACCAACGAATACCACTTGCGCTGGGTAAATTCCGTCGCGCTCGAAGCGCCGTCGCGGGGTATAAAAAAGCCTTCTTGCAGGCCGTCGACAAACTGCCCGTGGCCGCTGAAAAACACCAGCAACTGATCGTCGGGGCCGTACTTGCGCGCGCGCCAGCGATCCAGTTCGGCCATGATCTCGCTCAAGCCCGGGTTTTCCAGCACTTTGGATTCTTCCGAAAAACCGTAGCGCGTCACCAGGTCGTTGCGAATGTCTTTGCATTCCTGAATCAGGCCCGGCAGTTTTTTCCAGGCGCTGCTGTTGTCGAATTGCTCTACAGCAATGAAAAGGGCGTAGTCTTTGCCGTTGGGGCGAGGCGTGTGGGGCGCGCTGCCGAGCAGGGCAAAGGCGAAAAAGAGGCATAGGAGTGTTTTCATGAGGCAAATTTAATCGCGGATTTAATGGATTAGAGGATGTCGCGGATTTTTTGATGGGCGGATTTTTGATTAAGGTGATTGCATTTTTCACAAGGAGTTACAGGAGTCAAAGGAGTTTTTTTAGAAGCTCTTGTTACTCCTGTAACTCTTGTAACTCTTTGTGAAAAACAATATCATGATAATAAGATGAGTAGAAACCGTAAACCGGTTACCATCACCCCTTTTTAAACAAAGCATGCACCACTTGCGCCACAAAAATGCCCAATCCGCCTTCCAGGGCGGCCAGCCAGCCGGTGAATGCGCTGAATTCCACCTGGGAGCGATAAAGCATTAAAAAACATACGAGAAAAAAATAGGCGACCAGCACGATGATTGATACCCATTGAAACTTGGCGCCCACGCGTCGGTTTTGCTCGGCCGGATTGAGCGCTTGCCCGTGCCGGCGCTCCACCACCTCGCTGAACATCACCGAAAAATAGGCGGCCAGCGGCGACAATAGCAGCGAACAAGTAGTCAGGGTTTCTGTAGGAGTGAAGGTACCGGAGCCTTCGCCCAGCACAAACAGCACCAGAAAGGCAGCTGCATTTCCGATCAGCATGCCCCAGAAGATGATGTTTTTGAATCGACTTTCCAACATGCCTCGCGGGCGCGCAGGTGCGGGCGCAGGCGCATCGGGTATCGACTGAACCAGCGCGACGAGGCGCGCGCGAATCCCATTGCGCATTTCCGTGCGCTCTTGTTCGGGGCTGTCGCTGCGGATGTGCGCTTTTTTCAGATGCTCCACCTGTCCGGAAACCAAAACGGCATCGTTGTACAGCTCTTTCAACCCTGCTTCCGTGGCATATTCCATGATATGAGCGAGGGTTTGTTCCAGTTCGTCGTTTGCAATCAATTGGAGCAACAGGTCCTTTTTCATGGCGCGTTAAGGTTGTGTTTTTGTGTTTTTGTGTTTTTGTGTTTTTGTGTTTTTGTGTTTGGGTGTTTGGGTGTTTTGGTGTTTTGGTGTTTTGGTGTTTTTGGGAGCGACAGTTCCTTTTTCATGGCGATTTAGGGTTTGCTGAGGAGGAAACGTTTGATATCGGCCATGAGCAATTCGCCGTATTGTTTGAGCAGTTCTTTTTTAGCGGGTTCGTCGTCGAGATCGTGCCAGCCGCCGCCGCGCGGTTTCCAGATGCCGGAGCCGTATTTGGCAGAGATGTTGGCGTTCAGTTTAAACGCGCCGCTGTTTTCGTCTTCCGCTTCATATTTGATGCACACCTCCAGTTTTTCATAAGGCAGGCAGGTGCGGCATTGACACAGCGCTTCGCACAGCCAGGAGCTGGTGGCATTGTTGATGACCTCCTTTCGCAGGTCGTCGACTTCAAACTTCAGGCTTTGCCATTCATCGGTGAATATGATGTGCGACCAGCCACCGTCGGGTTGCGGTTTTTGGAAACGCTGCACGAGCCAGGGCTTGAGTGATTCGAACACCGCTTTTTTGAGCATTTTTTGCTTGAATGCGGCCGAATTGGGCGCACGCATGCCTCCGAGATCCTGTGGGCCGATGACCACGGGAAAATCCTGGTGTTTGAAACCGCAGTCGTAGGTTCGCTCCTGAAACACGGGGGCAAATCCTTTTGCGGAGGGCACCATACGAGCTTCCCAGCACCGGGCTTTAGCGCCCGTCTGGTTATCATTCAGGTACAAACGCGCCTGTCGGGGCGGCACTTCGAAATACCAGGCGATTTTTTCGAACAATACGGTTTCCAGGACATCACCACCGGTTTTCTTAGCGAAATCGGCGCGCAGGCGCAACCACAAAGCCTTGGCCGTATCCGCGTCGGTGGTGTTAAAGCCCAGGAAAAGAGCCAGCATGGTGTCGTTTTTAACCTCGGCTGATTGCGCCCGCAATGCCCTACCCAACCCGGCGCCATCGAGCCACTTTTGGTAGGCAGGCAAGCCGGTGTTTTGGAAAAACGGATCGGAAGAGGCCAGGGATTCCTGGGCGTGGGCGTGGTGGGCAAAAACCAGGAACAGGAGCAGGAGTAGACGTATATTCATTAGGTAAAAATAGGTAATTGATTCGAAAAACGCGGCTGTCATTTCGAGA
>JAEUUR010000412.1 GCA_016787465.1 Saprospiraceae bacterium
CAGACCATTCGCCATTCGCCATTCGCCATTAGTCATTCCCCATTCGCCACTAGTCATTCGCCACTAGTCATTAATCACTACTTGCGTCGTTTTTCGCTGATCACCGGCCTGGAAATCCAAGAAATAAACCCCGGCGGGCAGGTGCAGGTTTGCGGTTTCCAGGCGGGTTTGGTTGGCGCCGGCGGGCATGTCGCCCTGAATGGCCCGGTGTACTTCCACGCCCAGCGCAGAACGCAAGGAAATCGTAACAGGTAAAGCTTCCGGAAGCGTGTAATCCACGAGGATATGATCGGCTACCAGGGTTGGGTACACGTTCAGGCGAATGCCGTTACCGGGCTCCCAGGTGGAGGAGCTGGTACCGAATACGGCTACCAGGGTGTCGGCGGCAGCGATGGTAACAAAGGTGCTGTCGAGGTTCACATTATCCACGGTAGCGCCGCCGGTGCGCACTTCCCAGCGCAGGAAAGGCAGGGTCGATTTGGCATTGGCTTCGATCCGGTTCTGCATGTTGCCGAAATAAGCGCCCGACCAGGGGAATTGTTCGATGTCGAGGGTATTAAAGTCAATTTCACCGGCGCCGGGCGGCTCCACGAGCAGCGTGACATTGTAGGGGCCGGTCAGGTCGAAACAATCCACCATGCCGTCGTCGAGCAGGGTGCATCGTTGACTGATGAAATTGCGCAGGCGTTGTACGTTTTGTTTCCAGTGCTGGTAGGAGCCGCCCCAGCGCTGGGCATGGCGCGCCATTTCAGGGTCGATGACGGCCACCATGCTGTCGAGCACATGGAGCATGTTTTCGCAAGTGAACACGGTGTTTTGCATATCTGCCTGGCGGGAATAATAGAGCTGGCGGAACTCAGGGTTTTCAGCTTGCAATTTGCGGAAAATCAAGTCGTGTTTGCCATCGACGCGGATGCAGAACGTATCCTGAAAAAACACATAACAGGTATCGTTCATAGCGCCTTCAAAAAACTCGTCCTGGATATAATTGGAGATCTGGTCGATGTCGCAGGGTGCTGCATCGGCATTGGTATTCGGCACGCCGGAGTAGTTGATGTAGTAATCGAAGGTAGCGTCGAAGTCCCAAAGCAGGTATCCCCACTTTTTATGGTCGCCGGCCGGGTTGGTACCGCGCCACCACGAGGTGTTGTAGTTGATCCAGTCGGAAGCTACGAAGTTGAGGCCGCAGATGAAATAATCGCAAAGTGAGGTCAGGTTGATCTGGTCTTTCACCTGTTGGTAGTTGGCGGGGTCGCCCATGTCATTGTTGAGAATGAAATTTTGGAGCGGGCGCCAGTCATCGAAGGCTTGTTCGCCGCCATATTCGGCCCAGGTATTGCCCCAGGTGGCGAGCACCTGGATGTCGTATTTGCCTTGGTCGTAATATTCTTCTGTGTAGTCGTTGTCGTCAGGATATTCACGCAAGCCATACACGCCCCAATATTCTCCGTTGAGGAAAACGATCATACGCTCTGTAGCGCGCACGTCGAGTTTCATATCGCCGAGTTTGGCAAGGGTATGACAGTATTCGTCGCGTATGTGCGCGCAGCCGTCGTGCGAGGGCAGGAAGTTGCCAGGGTAGTTGTCGTCGCCGGAAGCGCGCAGGATCACTCGTTGGTATTCGTCGCGGTCGGAATAGCCGAACAGTTTTTCACGGATGGCGTTGGAATAGCCCATTTCATCGCGGCTGACCCAGTCGAGGCTGCGCTGGTCGTTCACCCAGGAATCCTGTCCGTGCGAATTCAATTCGCCGTAGGAGCGTGCATGCCGGAGTTGGTCTTTACCGAAGTATTCGATGGTGCCAACAGGCCGAAGTTCTTTTTCACCGTTTGCCAGGTCGATCACTTGATCGGCTGCCACCGACATGACCACCAGGGTGAACGATTCATTGATGAAATAGGTGTTGTACTCAATAAAGCTTGGAAAAACGCCAGATTCGTTTGAGTAAGCTTTTGCTTTTACGACCGTGGTTTGGCTGATATTCAACGGATTGGAATACAGATTGGAGGTTTCGGTTGGTTCAGTACCGTCGATGGTGTATCTGATTTGGACGCCGGGTTCGGTGCTGCTGATGGAAACACTTTGATTGCCGGTGTAAAAGCCTGCGGCGAGGCTCATGGTTGGGCGGGCGGCGAAGCGCAAGTATTGTTCACTGCCATTGTTGGAGGCTGCCGGCGTTGGGTCTGTGCAAATTCTCCAGGTGCTTGCGCCATCGGTGTTGCGGCACCAGGATTGATGCACCTGTGTTTTTTGCACTTCCACGGCGTCGATGATGGCGCCGTTTGGCCGGGAAAGCACAATGTTGTCGTTGCCTTTGGTTTGGGTGAGGCTGAAATTGGTGTGGTAATGGCCTCCGGAAGCCTCGTTTCGTTTGGAGCACCAAACCCGCAGGTAGCCGCCGGCGGGAATGGAGGTTCCGGTTGGGAACGACCATTTTTGCAGGTCGGTTTCATTATCGGTGAGTCCCCAGCCGCTGAGGTCGACTGCTGCGCCGTGACTGTTGTAAAGTTCGATCCAGTCTTCGGTTTTTCCGTAATTATCGATGAATTGTTGCCAGTTGGCAGCGGAGTATTCGTTAACAAACACCTGGGCCTGGCTGTTTGCAACCACAAAAAGAAGGAATAAAGGCAGGTAGCTTTTAAGCATGATTGTGTTGTGTTTTGTCTGAAAAATCATTGAATCGGCGTGCAAGTTCCGCAAAAAAAGCAATAAAGCTGCGGACAAAACCGGATTGGTCAATTGGCGACACGAAGTGAAATCAAAAGCCCGTACATGTCTTAAAAACCGCTGCTTAGGTTTTCCAGCCTTTAATTCATCGAAACTGCACATTAAAAAAGCAATTCTGAACGTTATTGCGGAAATTTGCGTCGTTATGCATATTCAACATGCCCGGCGCAAGTTTTGCTAAAGGCATTTCGCCATTTGTAATCAAAATTACTGCTATGTTTTCAGGAAGAAAACTTGTTCAAATTAGCTTCGTATTTTGTTTTCCTGTGTTTCTGGCTGCCCAGAAGGAAGCACCTATTTTATTAAGCAACCCTTCGTTTGAAGATATTCCGCATCGTGGGGAGGTAGGCGGTTCGGGTCCTGCCGGCTGGTTTGACTGTCCGAGCAAATCCGGTGAATCGGCGCCTGATATACAACCTGGTTTCTGGGAAGTGAAAAAGCCTGCCAGTCATGGCTCATCTTATCTGGGTTTGGTGGTGCGCGAAAAGGAAAGTTGGGAGGGCGTAGGCCAGCGTTTAAGCCGCCCCTTGGAAAAAAACCAATGTTATGAGTTCAGTCTGGATCTCTGCAAATCGGATACGTATTTGAGTCCGACAAGTCAAACAGGCCCCAACGCACCTTTTACCACCCCAGCCAAAATCATTATTTGGGGCGGCAACGGATATTGCGATAAAGCGGAGGTTCTGGCGCAATCCACGATCGTTACCCATACCCGCTGGATCACATACAACTTCCGCTTGGAGCCTAAAAAAGGCAACTATTCCTTTTTGATGATCGAGGCGTACTACAAAACGCCGGTTTTGTTCCCTTACAACGGCCACGTACTGGTGGATAATGCGACCCCGATCAAGCCGATTATGTGTGCGCCGGAAAAAATGCCCGAATCAAAAAAGGTATCTCCGCCCGTAACAGCCAAACAACCGGACAAACAGAACCCTGCCGCACAAAAGGTGAATCCTAACTCCAACGTGGCGGTGGCGCCCAAAAAAGATGAACCCAAAACCGAAGCTCCAATTGGCAAAAACACCAAAAAAAATGTGGTTTATCGACTTGAAAAGGTGTATTTCGATGCCAATAAGTTCGAATTAAAACCTGAAAGCGAAACACAATTGTATGAATTGCTTGAGTTTCTCAAAAAACGCCCGGATGTAGCTATTGAGGTGGGCGGTCATACCAACAACGCCATGTGGCCCAATGATGCTTTCGCCACCGAATTATCCACGAAACGCGCTAAAGCGGTGGCTGAT
>JAEUUR010000637.1 GCA_016787465.1 Saprospiraceae bacterium
ACATGCGGCACTACAAAAGGCACCATACCATCGGCGCGCTGATCCGCCGCTACATCTTTGAGCCATTTGGCGAAAAAATTGTGCGTATCGAAATTGAACATGGCGGTACGGCTGAAGGCCTGCGCATCGCCCGTCCAGCCAAGTCTTTCATCCCGTTGCGGGCAATCGGTCGGCACATCGAGGAAATTACCACGTTGGCCCCACTGAATGTTGTGTTGTAATTGGTTGATGAGTGGTTCTGAGCAAACGAAGCTTCCGGCCGGTTTCATATCGGAGTACAAGGCTACAGCTTCAATGTGCTCGGGCGTTAACTCACCCGGATAGCCGCCTATTTTAGCGTATCTAAACCCGTGAAACGTAAAATGAGGTTCAAAATACTCCTTGCCACGTCCTGACAAAAACCAGCGATCGGTACATTTAGCGTCGCGCAGGTTGTCGGTATAAAAATTTCCTTCCTTGTCCAGTACCTCTGCGAATTGAATAGTAATTTCATCGCCAGGTTTGCCTTGAGCAAACATAGACACCCAACCTACGAGGTTTTGCCCGAAATCAACCACCAGCTCACCCTTGGGCGTCCGGAAAATTTTCTTGGCCGGGAAAGTTTCGTGCTTGCGAACAGGTTCATTATACGTTGCAATCAACGTTTGGGCGCCGAAATCGGCTACCGCTACCTGGCGCCAGCTTCTGCCGTCAAATTCCATGCGCGACCAATCCTTGATTTCCATCCGGCTGTCGTAGGTTTCCCCATGATAAATTTCAGAACTCCGAATGGGGCCGTTGGTGGTATATGTCCATGATTCATCGGTTACAATGGTAGCCCGGCTGCCGTCGACAAAAACCACTTCAATTTGACATAACACCGAAATATCTTTCCCATAAAAATTACGTTGGCCGGAAAAACCGATATTGCCGCGCCACCAACCGTTTCCGAGCACAATGCCTGCTGCATTTTCACCGGCTTGTAATAATCTGGTGACATCATAAGTTTGGTATTGCAATCGCTTTTGATAGGCCGTCCAGCCAGGCGTCAGGTAATCCTCACCGATGCGTTTGCCGTTGATAAATGCTTCGTACATGCCGTGTGCGGTAATGTAAGCGGTGGCGGAAGCGACCTTTTTTGCCAGTTTAAATGTTTTTCTAAACATCGGGCTGGGTTTCAATGAATCTTCGGGCGCGCTTACGGTAATCCATTTCGCCTTCCAATCCGCGGGGGAGCGCAATCCCATTTGCCAAAATGCCGGTTCGCTCCAAACGGACTCTTGCCCAAAATTATCCCAAACACGCACCTGCCAATAGTATTTTTTACCGGATTGCAAGGCCGGGCCAGTGTAGGGTACCCATACGGAAGCATCTGAATTCACGCGGCCGGATGCCCACAACAAACTTTTGCTCAATGAAAGGTTTGCCGCATTTTCAGCCACTTTAATTTCGTAAGTTGTTTGTATGACATTGCGCTGGGGCGAACTTAATTGCCAGCTGAAACGCGGGGAATCGACATCCAGACCGATGGGGTTTTGCAGGTTTTCAACCATTGGGTTGATCACGTTCAGCTGAGCGGATACCTGGCAAAAAGCACACACGAAAGCGAGAGACAGAAATTGTTTGATTGGCATAGCGGTTGAAAATTTCATGGAAAAACAAGTCGGCATAATGCCGCAGAGCGGGTGCAAATTAATACAAGCAAACAATTGGGGAAAGCAACTTTTGAGCAAAAAAAATCCCGAATTTCGGTGTGAACCAAAATTCGGGATAAATCATAATCAATGATCTTAATTTACTAGCGATGCTTATTTGCCGCCGCCGCCCATTTTTTTCTTCTTGGCGTCGGTATTGGCTGGTTGACCTTCCATTTTATCTTTTTTCTCTGTGGTATTGGTGCCACCTTGCATCTTGGTATCTTTCGGATCAGTCTTAGCAGGCGTTGTCGGAGCTGGTAGTGGATCTACTTTCGGGCCGCCGGAAACAGCTTTTTTAGGCTTAACCTTCACAGCGCCTTTAGCAACTGGTTTAGCAGCTTCTTCTTCAACCCACTTGTTGTAGCGTGTAGTAGATTCTTCAGTTACGCGTGCCGTGCAAGCGGTTTCTTTTTCAGCACGAAGCGCATCCAATTTGGCAGTTACTGCCTGAGCGATTTCTTCGTTTTGCTGAGCGAGCGTTTTTTTATCGAAGGAAACGAGCACGAAGCAGCCTACAAGTGCGACTACTCCGAAAAGGATCATTTTTTTATTCATTGTTTGAATTTTTTTTCGATTGATGAGTGAATGATAGTTTGAAAAGAGGCGCTTTTACTTGGCTTTAGCCTCTGCTTCTGCAGCTGCCAGAGCTTCGGCTTTCATACGGTCAACTTCTGCTGTTACACGCGTTTCAAAGTCGGCTTCGCATTTAGCATCCATTTCAGTTTCAACAGCAGCTTTACCTGCGTTGAAACCTTCTTCGATTTTTGCCTGAACTTGAGCGTCTGTAAGCAGTTTTTCACCGCAAGAAGCCATGGAGAGTGTTAAAGCAGCCCCTGCGAGGATACCTAAAACAGTTTTTTTCATGTTGAGAAAATGATTTTGACTGGTTAAATAAATGAAGTGCAAAAGTAGCGGTTGTCAGGATTGGTTGCATCATTCTGTGCAAAGCAATTTTCGCCGTACAAACGAAGTTTTCGCCTTATCATTGTCTTTGAAATTGACTTTTCCAGGATGCGACTCAACAACGCTATTGCACACGTTCTGACGAAAAAAATTATTTTGGTTGCATGTTTTTTTGCACCCACCTGTTTTTTTGCCCAAAATGAGGAGCAAGGATCGTCAGAATTGCTTGAAAATTTTTTCCGCGACAACGAATTTGCCTCCGAATCCGACGCCCAGCTATTCCTTGAAGCGCTTGATCAATGGCGCGATAAACCACTGGATCTGAACCGCGCGACCAGGGAAGAATTGTTATCCATGCACATGGTGAATGAAATCCAGGTGGAAGAATTTCTAAAATACAGGGATCAATTCGGCCCGCTGCTCAATGAACTGGAACTACAAGCCATCCCCAACTGGGATGTATCCGACATCCGCCGTTTGATGCCCTTCGTCCGGATCAATGCCGGGCTCGACGCCAGAAACGTCCGGCTGCGCAAAGGGTTGGTATCCGGGGAAAACGAACTGCTCATGCGCTGGGGCCGGCCCAATCCGCCTAATTATTCGAGTTTCGGGGTAAATAAAGACGTGGAGGGAGGCCCCAATGCCATTGCCGTCCGTTACCGCCATACCTTCGATGGCAGGTTGCGTTTTGGTTTTACGGCTGAAAACGACCCCGGAGAAGCATTTTTCAACAAAAGCAACCCCCACGGTTTCGATTTTTACAGCGCCCATTTGTTTGCTCAAAATGTAAACAAACGGGTAAAAGCACTTGCATTGGGCGATTTTTCCGCCAGGTTTGGACAGGGCCTCCTGTTGCAAACCGGGTTTTCACCGGGCAAATCCGCCGAAACGGTTTCTATCGCCCGGGGTGGCCGAAAGCTCAATGCGTACGCCGCCTTCGGCGAAACGTTCTTTTTCAGGGGCGGAGGCGCCACTGTCGCTTTAAATAAACAGCTGGAATTCACCGCTCTTTACTCCAACCGGCGCCGCGACGGCAACATTCGCGATACCGCCGATCCGGATCAGGAATTTGCCGATCTGATCTTTACGTCGCTGCAAACATCAGGGTACCACCGCGACAGCAATGAAATTGCCGATGAAAAAGCCCTGCGCGAACAAGTCGGAGGTATGTCGTTGACCTACCTGGGCAGGCAAGGACAAATTTCAGTCAATGCCTTGCATATCGCTTACGATAAGCCCTGGTCGCCGGATTTGGCCGCTTACCGGAGGTATGCCTTTCAAGGAAAAAACCTGACCGGATTCAGCGCAGATTACCAATGGCGGAAACGCAATTTTTTGGGTTTCGGCGAATTTGCACGCAGCGACAACGGCGGCATGGCTACTATCAACGGGTTGTTGTTGTCGGCACACCGGAATGTGACCTTCAGCGCCATTCAACGCACGCTGGCCAAAGATTATCAATCCATTTACGCAGCGCCTTTTGCCGAAGTTTCCGGAGCAGCCAATGAAACCGGTTTGTTTTTCGGCACGGATATCCGCTGGACGCGCCGCTGGCAACTCAATTTTTACGCCGATGCATGGAAACACCCCTGGATGCGCTTTGGCGTCGGCGGCCCTTCGCGCGGGCGCGAGTACCTGGCGCGCGTGCAATGGCAAAAAGGCAAAAACTTCAGCGTTTATGTCTTGTATCAGTCGGAAACCAAAGAAAAAGACAGCGATGTGGAAGGCATCACCGGGTTGCTGGAAAACCGCCGCGACCGTTTTCGCGTACACCTGGTAAACAAGGTGAACCGAACGCTTGAGCTGCGTTCGAGGATGGAATGGTCAATATATAAAGTGGAAACTCAAAAACCGACGTATGGCTATTTAGCCTATGAAGAAGCAGTGGTGAAACCCCTGGGCAGCCCGGTTTCCGGTGTTTTAAGGTACACTGTTTTCGATACAAGGAACTACGATGGCCGAATTTATGCCTATGAAAACGATCTGTTTG